>JBFJZP010000470.1:0-3202 GCA_041622095.1 Burkholderiaceae bacterium
AGGTGACCGACAATGGCGTCGAAGGCAGCCTGCGCCACCCCCAGGCAGACGGTCGGATTGCCGGCGATGCGGTCGGCATCCAGCACAGCGAACAGCTCGCGCATGCGGCCCGCCTCGAGCAACAGGTTCTCCGCCGGCACGCTGCAGTTTTCGAACACCAGCTCCGCCATGCCCGTTGCGCGCAGGCCCAACAGGTCCAGGTGCTTGCCGACGCTGAAGCCGGCGGTGCCGCGCTCGACCAGCACGGCACCCACGCCTTTGAGCCCCGGTTTGGGTGTGAGGCGCACCAGCACCAGAAACAGGTCGGCTATCTGCGCACCGGTACACCACAGCTTGCTGCCGTTGATCACGATCCGGTCACCCTGGCGGGCGGCGCGGCACTGC
Organism: Burkholderiaceae bacterium; assembly: GCA_041622095.1. Classification (GTDB taxonomy): domain Bacteria; phylum Pseudomonadota; class Gammaproteobacteria; order Burkholderiales; family Burkholderiaceae_C; genus CAISIP01. The sequence goes on from JBFJZP010000470.1 coordinate 385, forward strand.
ACATTGCCGACATCGGAGCCTGCCGTCTCGCCGAGGTCGCCCCCGCTGTGAGCATCCGCGTGCTCCAGATGCCGCGCGAATCGTATGCAGAAGCCTTAGTCTCGGGCGAGGCCGACCTGGCAATAGGCTATCTCCCAGTGCTGCGCGCCGGCTTCTACCAAAGCCGGCTGTTCACCGACAGTTACGTCTGCCTGGTGCGCAGTGACCACCCGCGCATCAAGGGCCGCCTCTCGCGAGCCCAACTGATGGCCGAATCGCACGTCGTGATCGAACGTGGCGGCTCGCGCTATCTGACCACCAGCCACCAGACCTCCTCCACCACATGGATCGAACAGGAACTGGCGCGACGCGGGCTGAGCCGGCGCATCGTCTTGCGCGTTCCGCACTTCATGGGGGTTCCGGAAATTGTCCAGGCGACCGACCTCATTGGTCTGGTTCCGAGCTATGTCCTGCGGCAGTTGGACTCCAAGCCGAACCTGCGCATGCTGCAGTTGCCGCTGGACCTGCCCCGCTTCACCGTCAAGCAGTACTGGCACGAGCGCAAGCACGAAGACACTGGCAACCGCTGGCTGCGCGGAGTCATCTCCGCGATGTTTCGCCAGGCCTGACTTCCGGCCGATCGGGCCGAGGCACACCCTGGGTGCACAGGTGCCCGCTCGGCCACGCCCGGCCGCGGTGCCTTGTCCGATCAGGGTGGACGCGAGGACCATCCCGGCGTAGGGCCGAAAGAACTGGCCGATCGCGGCACGACATCACAACGGACCGAACTCCGGGATGAACATTCGTTCCGCCGTGGCCCGTCCTTCGGATGCTTCATGAAGCGCTGCTCAAGCGTGCAAGCAGGCGCCGCAACGAGCCAAGCCCAGCCGTACCCCGCGCCCAGACAATTGATTCAATAATCAAGCTTGATCAACGTCTGGCATTTCTCTAGACTTCCGCGGAGCCAAGAAGTTATCTCGCGTGACTCGGCACCTGGAGACACACACACATGACGGGACCCACGGGGGGATTCAAGCTCGGAATCGACATTGGCGGCACCTTCACGGACTTGACGCTGATCGACGCACACACCTCCGCGGTGCACATGCACAAGGTGCCCAGCACGCCGGCCGAGCCGTCGCGCGCCGTGGCGCGCGGCGTGACGGAGCTCATGGCGCGGCTCGAACGCACGCCCGCGGACATCGGCAACTTCGTGCATGGCACCACCATCGCGCTCAATGCGCTGCTCGAGTACCGCGGCGCCCGCGTGGGGCTGGTGGTGAGCAGCGGCACGCGGGACATCCTCGAGATCGCCCGCCTCACCAAACACGACAACTTCAACCTGCTTGCTGCCGCGCCGCCCGACCTGGTGCCGCGCCGCCAGGTGATCGAGGCCGGTGGGCGCATCGATCACCGCGGCCGGCGCAGCGAGGCGCTCGACATCGAGGGTCTCCGGCAGCAACTGCAGGCGCTGACGGCCCAGGAACCCGAGAGCATTGCGGTCTGCCTGCTCCATGCCTATGCCGACCCGGCCGACGAACAGCTCGTCCGCGAGCTCGTCCACGAAGCCATGCTTGGCGTGCACGTGTCGCTCTCCACCGATCTCTGGCCCGAGATCCGCGAATACGAGCGGGCCATGGTGGCCGTGCTCAACGCGTACGTGCAGCCGACCTTGTCGCGCTACCTGCAGGCGTTGCAGCACGACACCGCCGACATCGGCATGCGCAGCAAGCTCTACATCACGCAGTCCAACGGCGGGATCATGTCGGCTTCCACCGCGCAGGCGAAGCCCGTGCGCACGCTGCTGTCGGGCCCTGCCTCCGGCGTGGTCGGCGCGGCCTACATGGCGCGCTTGTGCGGCATCCAAGAAGCCGTCACGATCGACATCGGCGGCACCAGTGCCGACGTGTCGCTGATCCGCCAGGGGCGGCCGGTGCATTCCACCGAGGCGCGCATCGGCCCTTATCCGGTGGTGATGCCGTCGGTGGACGTGTTTGCCGTGGGAGCGGGCGGCGGCTCGATCGCCTGGTTCGATCCGGTCGGGCTGCTGAAAGTCGGGCCACGCAGCGCCGGTGCCATGCCGGGACCGGCGGCCTACGGCAACGGCAACACCGAGGCCACTGTGACCGACGCCTACGTTGTCTGCGGCTTCCTCGACCCGGAACGTTTCCTGGGCGGCGCCATGCGCCTCGACCGGGCGCTGGCCGAAGCTGCCGTCGGCAAGGTGGCTCAGCGCCTGGGCATCGGATTGCAGCTGGCCGCCGAAGCGATCCTGAAGATCGCCACCAGCAACATGACCACCGCCCTGCTGCCGATGATGACCAAGCGCGGCGTCGACCCGCGCGATTTCGCGCTCATTCCCTTCGGCGGCGCCGGCGCCACCCATGCCTGCCTGCTGGCCGAGGAGGTGATCATCCCGCGCATCGTGGTGCCGCCGAATCCCGGAACCATCTGCGCGCTGGGCGCCGCCATCGCCGACGTCGAGAACGACTACATCCGCAGCCTGCGAAGCGAGCTGGTCCGGGTCGACGCGGCCCAGCTGCGCACCGGCTTCGCGCAGCTGGAGGCGGATGGACGCGCCTGGCTGGCCGCGGAGAACCCGCAAATCGAAGGGGTCGAGGTGCAGTTCGCGGTGGACGCCCGATACCACGGGCAGGCCTTCGACATCGCGGTGGAACTGCCGGCCAAAGTTGAGGGCCTCGACGCCGCCGCGGTCGCCGAGCACTTCCACGACACCTACGAGCAGCTCTATCGCAACTGCGACCGCAAGGCCCGGATCGACCTGGTGAACCTGCGCGTGCGGGTCATCGGCAAGACACCGGCGCTGCAGTTGCAGCCG
>JBFJZP010000471.1:0-3196 GCA_041622095.1 Burkholderiaceae bacterium
GAAGGAAGATGGAGGTTCTGACGCTACCAACCTCTTTCAGGATTCCTCGAATGAACATCCATAAGAATGCCTCAATGACGCCCAAAGGTCGAGCACATTTGATTCGCGAGATTGACCGCATCGGTCTCAAGCCCGCGGCTGGGGTGCTGCGTACGACCTGGGCCGCTCTGCGGTGCTGGGCGACGGTATCACCGCGACATGGGCCGCCGGCAAGGTGATCGGCGGCGTCTGTCACGGCCCGCTCGGCCTGTTGCTGGCCCGGGACACCGACGGCAGCCCGCTGGTGGCCGGCAAACGGCTCACAGCCGTCACCAACCGGCAAGTGGCGCAATTGGGCATCCGGATGACACCCCAGCACCCGGAACGCGAATTACGCGCCGCCGGCGCGCTGTTCGAAAGTGCATCCGCCTGGTTCGAGCCCTTTGCCGACCACACCGTCGCCGACGGCCGCCTGGTGACCGGCCAGAACCCGAACGCCGGCGTCGAAACCGCGCAGACCATGTTGCGTGTTGCGGGTGGCACTGCCAGGCGGTGAGCCGCCGGAAAGCATACAAGGCGAAAGTCCCGTAGTGCGCAGGACGGAGAAACTCCGATAAAGCTGCCGGTCGTCCACGGCATGCCGACAATACGCCCGCGACTGAGGCGTCCGCAGGGTCGCATGACTGCCGCGCCAAGGACCCCCCGATGAAGATCCGCAAGCCCCTGACTGTTGCCCTGCTGGTGCTGGCCGCGCTCGGCGCACTGGTGTATGCCAACCGGCTGCTGGTGCTGCAATATTCGCTGGGCTGGCTGACCGACATCCGGCATCCGCGCGAACCGTATCGCCCGGTGCCATGGATGCAGGGCCCGGCCGCGGCAGAACAAGCGCCGGCGCAACGTCCACCGAACATCATCGTGATCCTGGCCGACGACCTGGGCTACAACGACGTGCGCACGCACGGCGGCGGGTATGCGGCGGACGGTGCGGGCACACCCCATATCGACTCGATCGCGCGCGACGGCGTCATCTTCGAGCGTGGGTATGCAGCCGCCGCGATCTGCACCGTCTCCCGTGCGGCCTTGATGAGCGGCCGTTATCCGTGGCGTTTCGGCCTGGAATTCACGCCCACGCCCGGCGCATTGGGGCGGGTTGCACCGCTGCTGTTTGCCGACCCGAACCGGCTGCGGCATATCGAAGTCGACGCCGACAAGGCGGCGCAATCGAAGTCCTTCAACGAGCTGGGCATGCCCGACTCCGAAATCACCGTCGCCGAACTGCTGCAGGCGCGTGGCTACCAAACCGTACATATCGGCAAATGGCATCTGGGCGGCACCCCTGAGGCGCCGGACATGCGCCCGAACGCCCAGGGCTTCAGCGAGAGCCTGTACATGGAAAGCGGCATGTACCTGCCGCAGGATTCGCCGGATGTCGTCAACTCGAAACAGGATTTCGACCCGCTCGACAAGTTCTTCTGGCCGAACATGCGTTTCGGCACATGATCGGGAATGTCTGGGAACTCACCGCCGACCGCTGGACGCCGGACCACACGCCGCAACCGACCGCCGCTGCGACGCTGGCGCCCGCGCCCGCGCGCGGGGTTACGGCCGGGCAGCGCGTGATCAAGGGTGGCTCGTTCCTGTGCGCGCCCAACTACTGCATGCGTTACCGTGCCGGCGCGCGCCAGGCGCAGGACGAGGACCTGGCGATCAGCCATCTGGGCTTTCGCACCATCCGCGACGCGCCGGGGCCGTGACGGCGCAGCACTCCGTGCCGACTTGACCCGGGTACGTTGGAGCGCCGGCTTCCGCCCTGCCCGACCATCCCGTGCCGCCGACACCGCCGGTTTGCCGGATCGCCTTTGCCGTCCACCAGCGCGCCGCAACCGAATCCGCCTGCCGCTTCATGCATGCACGGACTGGCGACGCGGCGGGTATCGTAGAGGCGCCCCCGGCCTTGTTCGCACACGACCTGCAGCGGCTGAAGGACACGGCCGCAGGCTGGCGGCGTGATGTCGGCGCGCACCTGCGGCAACTCGCCGCCGGCTGCGTCAGCCGGTCGGCGCCTGCTGATCGATCAGGAAGCGCGTGATGACGCCTTGCAGATATGCCTTGACGGTCGGCGGATTCACCGGCCGGCTCAGCGCCTGGTAACTGCCGACAACCGCCAGATAGAACAATGCAGCCAGGTCCTGCGCCTTCTTCGCGTCACCGGTGTAGCGCAGGAACTTGTCGGTGAACAGCGCCATGCGCTGCGCATCGACTTCGGCCAGCATCTCGGCCACGGCGGCATCGCGCCGGCCGAGGCCGCGCAGCGCCAACTCGAAACGCATGTTCTCCAGGTCGGCGCCGGCATGGGCCAGGGCCGACTCGAGCAGGAGTTCGAGATCGCGCCGTGGGTCGGTCGACGCGGGCTGGGACAGTGCCCGGTTGGTCGCCAGTTCGCGCTCACGCCAGCGCGCCAGCAAGGCCGTCACCAAGGCGGCATGGTCGGCAAAATGCCAATAAAAGCTGCCACGGGTGACGCCCAGCGTGTCGGCCAGCAACAATACCCGTACCTTGTCGAAGCCGCCATCCACCACCGCACGAAAGGCGGCATCGAGCCAGTCGTCGCGCGTCAGCCGCGCAGACTCTGGCGGCAACGCGGATTTACGGGCGGGTTTGGGCATGGCATTCGGACAGCATCAGCAAGCGATTGTGCGCCAGGCACCGGAGCCGGCGACCGCATGCAGTGTCGGCACCGACGTTGACAGTACACATGTGTATGGCACAGTGCCCCGGCCTGCCAGGATGCCGCCGGCCATCAACCGCATCGCCCATGAACCGCAGCGGAGCGCACCCGTTTCCATGTCGATCACGCGAACGCCGCATTCCCCGCAGGCCGGCCGACACGATGCCCGCCTGAGGATGCCGATGCGCCGATCCGCCCCCTTGCTGAGCGCGCTGCTGTTGCTGAACCAGAGTTTCGCGACACCGGCCCAGGCCCAGGCCCCGAACCCGCGGCCGAACATCGTCGTGCTGGTTGCCGACGACTGGGGCTTCACCGACGTCGGCGCCTTCGGCAGCGAGATCGAAACGCCGCATATCGACGCGCTGGCGCGCCGGGGCGTGCGCTTCTCCAACTTCCACGTCGCCGCATCCTGCTCGCCGACCCGGGCGATGCTGCTCACCGGCGTCGATAGCCACCGCAACGGCGTCGGCAACCTGCGCGAGGCGATGC
>JBFJZP010000472.1:0-3187 GCA_041622095.1 Burkholderiaceae bacterium
GCCGTCGGCAGCGCACCGCTTCCTCGACACCGTGCGGCCGCGCCTGGTCATCCTGCTCGAGCGCGAGTTATGGCCGAACTTCCTGCACCAGGCCCAGGCCGATGGTGTGCCGGTGGTGGTGGTCAACGCACGGCTGTCGCTGCCTTCGGCCGCCGCCTATACCCGCTGGCGCGCCATCATGCAGCCGGCGCTGGCCAGCCTGCGCCTGGTCTGCTGCGAAGACCAGGCCACGGCGGATCGCCTGCAGGCGCTGGGTGTGGCGCCGCAGCGGCTGCGTATCACCGGCAACATCAAGTCCGACCTGCGCCTGGCCGACGGTCTCGGCGACACCGTCGCCTCTTCCCGCGCCGCCATCGGCGCACGCCCGGTGCTGACCGCCGGCAGCACCCATGCCGGCGAGGACGAGGCCTTGATCGCGGCATTCGCCGACCACCTGACCCGGCATCCCGACGCGCTGCTGATCCTGGTGCCACGCCATCCGGAGCGCTTCGACGCGGTCGCCCGACAACTCGAACAGGCCGGCTTGCGTTATGTCCGCCACAGCCAGGGGCAGTTGCCGGGCGCCGAGGTGCAGGTCCTGCTGGGCGACACGATGGGCGAGTTGATGCGCTGGTACGGCGTGGCCGACGCCTGTTTCGTCGGCGGCAGCCTGATTACCCGCGGCGGCCACAATCCGCTGGAGGTGCTGGCGCTGGACAAGCCGCTGCTCTCCGGCAGGCACACCCACAACTTCGCGCTGATGTACGAGGCCTTGGCCGCAGCGGGCGCCGTATTGCCGGTCGACTCCGCGGAGCAGGTCATGCGCCAGTTCGCCGCGATCGGCCAGGACGCCGATGCCTGCGCACAGCAGGTGACGCGCGGGCGTACGGTCTACCGGGCGATGACCGGCGCGGTAGAACGCACGCTGGCCGAACTCGAGGTCTTCGCCAACTGGCAGCTTGCGCCCGCCACAGCCCGCCAGGCTCGTCACGGCGCGCAGACCGTGTGGGTCGAACCCACATGTTTCGAGGCGGCCGAGCCCTGCCTGTTCGATCCGGCATGGTGGCAACAACACGGCACAAGCCAGGCCCTGGGCGCCGGCCGAGGGCATATTCACCGGGTGCAGGACAGTCGCGGCCAGTACCTGCTGCGCCACTACTACCGCGGCGGCCTGATGGCCCGCATCGTGCGCGACCGGTTCCTGGCCCAAGCCCTGCCGCAGACCCGTGCCATGGCCGAATTCACGCTGCTGGGGCGCCTGCGCGCACGGGGCCTGCCGGTGCCGCAGGCCTGCGCCGCGCGCCACGTCCGGCATGGCCTGTTTTACCGGGCCGACATCCTGGTGGCCCTGATACCGGATGCCACCGATGTCGCCCGCCTGCTGCACAGCGAACGCGCACTGACAGCCGACGAATGGCAGGCCCTGGGCCGGGTGGTGCGCCGCCTGCACGACGAACAGGTGTTCCACTCCGATCTGAACTGCCACAACCTGATGCTCGACGGTGCGGGCAAGGCCTGGATCGTCGACTTCGACAAGTGTGGCTTTCGCGCCGGCAATGACTGGAAATCGGCCAACCTGGCGCGGCTGCTGCGCTCCTTGCGCAAGGAGGCGCGACTCGATCCGGCGCTGCATTGGCGCGAGAGTGACTGGCAGCACCTGATGGCCGGTTATGATGGTTCGGACTGACGCGGTTGCTCCCTTGGCGGACCGCTCGTCGTTCGATCCACAGGAGTCGCCGATGCCGATGCCCCGTGCTTTGCTGGTGCCCACCGACCTGTCCACCGCAGCGCGCCATGCGGCGCACCGTGCCGCCATGCTGGCGCGCCAGCATGGCGCCAGCGTCGAGTTGCTGCATGTCATCGAGTCCGGCGCGCTGGCGCAACTGGCGCAATTGCTCGCAGATGCCGACAGCGATGCGGCCCCGCGCATCGTTGCCAAGGCCAAAGCCGACCTGGCGACACTGGCGCGCGACATCCAGGCCGAGTACGGCCTGGCGCCGGCCATCCACAGCGTCCAGGGCGCCTTGTTGCCGAGCATCACGGCGCGCGCCGACACGATCGGCGCCGACCTGCTGGTACTGGGCGCCAGCAATGCCGGCTTCCTGCGCCAGTGGCTGCTGGGTGCAACCGCCGAACGCCTGCTGCGCAAGACCAGCGATCCCATACTGTTCGTGCGCCAGCCACCCCACCACGACTACCGGACCCTGCTGGTGCCGGTCGACTTCTCGGACAGCTCGGGCCGCGCGATCGATCTGGCGCAGATGCTCTGCCCGAAGGCGGAGCTGGTGCTGATGCATGCCTGCGAATTCCCGTTCGAAGGCAAGATGCGTTTTGCCGGCGTCAACGACGAAGCGGTGCTGCAGTACCGCCAGACCATCCAGCGCGACGCGATCGCCCAATTGCAGGCGCTGGCCTCCGATTGCGGGCTCGACCCGGCGAACTGGCGGCCGATCGTGACGCACGGCGATCCGGTGCATGACATCGTCCACCACCAGGTCGACCTGGATGCCGACCTGGTGGTGGTCGGCAAACACGGCGCCGGCATGACGCAGGACCTGCTGCTGGGCAGCGTCACGCGGCAGGTGCTGGGCCGGGTGATGTCCGACGTGCTGGTCACGGTCCACTGAACCCGCGCATCGCGCCGGCGCCACAACCTGCCCAGACGCAAGCCGGCCACAACCCTGCAGGCGTTATGCTTGCGCGACGGGGCCGGCCATGACGGCCATCCCGTCCCGATCACGCCATTGGCCGTCGGCCATGGCCCGACACAACCACAGGAGAACACCATGTCCAATGAGGGGTACCACGAACCCGTTGCCGAACTCAGCGCCGAGACACGCGACATGCACCGAGCCATCGTCTCTCTGATGGAGGAACTCGAAGCGGTCGACTGGTACAACCAGCGCGCCGATGCCTGCAAGGATCCGGAACTCAAGGCCATCCTGCAGCACAACCGCGACGAAGAAAAGGAACATGCGGCGATGGCGCTGGAGTGGATCCGCCGCCGTGACCCGACCTTCGACAAGGAACTGCGCGACTGGCTTTTCACCGACAAGAAACTCGACCACCATTGACCATCTGTCGGCGACACATGGACGTTGGCGCGTAAATCGCGGACACTGTCGGCGTCGAAACCACTGAAAAGGAGACAACGCATGCCAACGCCCCGCAAGAAAGCCGGATCCTCTATCACCCATGCGGCGAGCAC
>JBFJZP010000473.1:0-3187 GCA_041622095.1 Burkholderiaceae bacterium
CGCTGAAGGCCATGGGCCAGTTGCCACACCAGCGGGGCGCTTCCGCGATCAAAGCGCACCCAGGCCCGTTCGCCCATGCGGGTTGCGCCCCCTGCGGCCGCATCTGCCAGTTGCAGATCCAGCACCACCACCGGCTCGCGTGTCTGCAACCCGTCGGTGTCGGCCGGGTCGGTGACGATGTCGCCGCCGTGGCGGTTGCCCAGCACCGCGGTGGGCAAGCGCGTGACCGCACTGAGGCTGTCGCGCAACACCGTGGCGCGGTACACCGCCTGGGGGGTCGCCCGCAGTCGCACCGCAACCGCATCGCCCAGGTCCTGCAGGTCGCTTGCCTGGGCCTGGGGCAACGCCACCCGCACGATGGACTGGGTATCGCGCAAGGTCTGGCCGAGCACGAAGCCGCGGCGCAGAAACTGCCCGGGCAATTCATCGGCGCGGGGCAGCAACAGGCGGCCGGTGGTCGGCGAGCGGACGGTCAACAGGTCGGCTCGTTGCTGCAGCCGCGCCAGTTCTGCCTGCGCGGCCTGCAGTTCGGCCCGGGTGTCGCCGGCCTGGGTACCGTCGCGGCGCGGCCCGTTGCCGGGCAGGGCATGCATCAGCTCGGTCTCGAGGGCATTGACGCGGGCGCTCTGGCGCGCATGTTCGGCTGCGAGTTGCGGGCTGGCCAGTTGCAGCACCACGTCGCCAGCTGCCAGCGCCTGGCCCGGGGTCGCCACAACCGCACTGACGAAGCCGGCTTCCTCGACCCGCAGCTGCGCCTGGTCGGGCGGCCAGACTACTCCCTGCACCAGCGTGGCGCGCGGCCAGGGCCACAATAGCAGCAAGGCCAGCACGCCGGCACCAACGAAGACCAGCCGGCGCCAGCGCCGTGCCGTGCCCTCCTGCGACCAGGCCGCGCGGCGCAGCTGGCCGAGCAGCTGATGCATCGGCCTCAGCAGCACCTGCCAGGCCAGCACCATGGCGCAGACGACGGCGATCGGGAAGGCGATCGTGGCAATCCAGACCACGGCCAGCGTGGCGATCAGCAACACCATCAGCCAGGACAGCGGGGCGTGAGCGACCAGCCACGGGGTTTCGCCCCGCGCCACCGGCATCGGCTCGCCGCCGGGCAGTTGCAGCAGGCGCCGGCGCAGCAGGTCGAGCCACCAGGCGCGGCTGCGGGGGCCCAGGTTGGGCAGTCCGAGCGCATCGCCGAGGATGTAGTAACCGTCGAGTCGCTGCAGTGGATTGCCGTTGAACAACACCGTGGAGACGCCGGCCACCACCAGCACCACAAAGGCGCAATCGCGGGCCAGGCCGTCGTCCAGCCACAACCACAGCGGCAAGGCGATCGCGGCCAGTGTCAACTCGGCCATGATGCCGGCGGCGCTGACCGCGATACGCGCGCGGCGCTGCGGGAAGCTGGTGGCGGCCGATGCGTCGACATAGGGCACCGGCATCAGCAGCATCAAGGTGACACCGGCCTCGCGTACCTGACCGCCCCAGCGTCGCACCGCCATGCCATGGGCCAGTTCGTGCACCAGCTTCACCGGCAGGTACATCAGGGCTGCCAGAAATGCAAAGCGCGGCGAGCCCATCCAGTGCTGGCCATGGGCCCACAACTGCGGCGCATGCTGCAGCGTGAGCAGCAGCAACATGCCGACCAGTGCCAGCCAGATCCACCAGGCCGGACGGGAGAACACGATGGCCTGCAGTGGCGCCAGGCGGCGCAGCCAGGCCGTGGGATTGCCCAGCGGGATCCGCCAGGCCAGCAGGCTGGCGCGGTTGCGCGAACGGCTGACCTTGTCCAGGTGCGGCAGCAAGGTGTCGAAATCTGCCGCATGGTCGATCTGCACCAGGGTCGCCTCACGCAGCTGCGCCAGCAGGTCGATCACCTCGTCCTGGGTCACGGTGTCCTGGTCGCGGTTCAGCGAGTGGTCCCACAGTTGCTGCACCGTATGGCGCCCGTCGAGCCGGGCTGCGATCGCATAAGCGGCATGGTTCAGGCGCACACTGCGCCCACGCGCGGGGTCGTTCAGCAGGTACCAGGTTTCGCCCCGCAGGCGCTGGCGGCGTACCTGCACTTGCGCCGACAGGCGCGGGCGCAACTGCGCGACCCGATGCCAGCGCGCGCTGTGCACGACGGTCATGCCGGCAAGCCTTGTGCCATCGCAGGTGTCAACCGATCCATGACCACCAGGCCAGCCGGATCCGCATCAAGGCCTGGCGTCCCCAGGCCCATAGCGGGGGCATGCGTCCGACCACCAGGTCGGCACGGCCGATCAGGCCGGGACGCATGGTCTCGGGTGTCTGGTTCAAGCGGGCCTGCACCTCGAACACATTGCGTCCTTCGACCGCCCGGGCCAGCGGGGTGATGTGTTCGACCACCAGGTCCTGCCGGTCCCAGGGCAGCGACGACAAGGCCAGCTGCCCGCTCTGGCCGGGCGCTACAGCGGCGATGTCGGTCTCGTCGATGTCGACGATCACCCGGTAGCGGTCGGTCGAAGCCAGCGTCACCAGGGCGTCACCCTGGCGCACCGGCGCGCCGATGGCCTGGCTCAGGTCGCCTTGCACGACCAGGCCATCGAACGGGGCGGTGATGCGCCCGCGCGTACGCTGCTGTTCGATCAGTGTCAGTTGGGCCTGCGCCTCGTTGACGCGCTCGAAGCTGGTCGACGCACCCACGCGATCGGACTTGGCCATCGCCGCGGCATAGGCGTTTTCATGCTGCGCGAGCTGGCTGCGCCAGCGTTCCTGCTCGCGTTGCAGGTCCTCCTCGATCAGGTCGACCAGCGGTGCGCCGGCCTTGACGCGGTCGCCGGGTCGCACATGGGCGGTCTTGATGAAGCCGTCGCTGGGCGCGGACAAGACCCGCTGCTGCGCGCCTTCGACCCGGGCCCGGCCACCGACCGACCACTCGAGCGGCGCCAGCGCGACGAACAGGAAAGCCGCCAGCGCCGCCAGCAGCAGTGCGCGGGTGACGCGGCGCTCGGGCTGGCGCAGGTCCTCGCGCATCTGCACCAGGCTGCGGCGCAAGCGCTGGCGCCAGGACTGCTCGCCATGGCGCATCCAGCGCAGCGCCGGGGCTGCCAGCGTCAGCCAGTCGGTGAGTTGTCGCAGTTGTGCGTCGGTGATCGGGGCGGCGTCGTCGCGTTGCACCGATACCGCGGCAAAGACATCGCCGTCGATGCCCAGCGGCAGGCTGGCGACG
>JBFJZP010000474.1:0-3186 GCA_041622095.1 Burkholderiaceae bacterium
GTGCGGCTCGGCGACATCGACACGATATCGCTCGATGTCAGCGCGACGGTGATCGAGCGCCTCGACGCGGTGCCAGGCGTTGACGCCGGCGCGGCCGAGGACGAGGCGGATGACGAGGCGGTGGCCGGCCCGATCGCGATCGCGGTCGACATCGACGAGGGTGGCGACGCCAGGCCCTCGGGCGGCGATAATCCAGACACGTGAAACTGCTGCGTACACTCACCACCTTGCAATTGGCGCTTGGCGCCTCGCTCGCCGTTCATGCCGCGTTGCTGACGGTGCGATTTGTGGACCCCGAACGTTTCAATCGGGTGTTCGAGGACACCCCGCTGGAAGTGATCCTGGTCAATGCCCGGACCAACGACAAGCCGGACAAGGCCCGCGCGCTGGCGCAGGCCAATATGGCCGGTGGCGGCGAACTCGACAGCGGCCGGGCCACCACGCCGCTGCCGGCGTCGGCGCTGATGTCGGTCGGCGACTCGCTGGAGGAGCAGACCCGGCGCAATACCCAGACCTTGCTTGAGCAGCAGCAGATCATGCTGGCCCAGGTGCGCACGCAGCTGGCCGCCTTGCGCCCGCCGGAGCCGAACAGCCCGTCGCCATCGCCGGAGCAGGAGACGCGCGAGGAAAAACGCCGCCGCCTGATCAAGCTGCTGGCCGAAATCGAGCGGCGCATCAAGGAGGAGAACGCCCGCCCCAAGAAGCGTTATGTGAGCCCGGCCACCCGCGAGGTGCCGTACGCGGTGTATTACGACGTCATGCGCCGCCTGATCGAGGACATGGGCACGACCAACTTCCCGACCGCCGCCGGCAAGAAACTGTATGGCGAGTTGACCATGCTGATCACCGTCAACCATGACGGCCAGGTGCTGGGTACCGAAGTGGTCGACAGCTCCGGTATCCCCTTGCTCGATCGCCGGGCCGAGATGATTGCGCGCTCGTCCGGTCCGTTCGGCAGTTTCAGCGACGAGATGCGGCGCGACTTCGACCAGCTGGTGCTGGTTTCGCGTTTCAAGTTCACCCGCGACGAGATGCTCGAAGCCAAGGTCACGGGCAAGTGACGTGAGACAAGGCACCGTCTGCAGCAGCGCCTGTACCGGCGCATCCGACACGCCGGCGGACGGGTCATGAAGCCGTTGTGGCGCTGGCTCGGCCTGGTCGTGCTGGCCATGGTCTTGCTGCAGTTGTTCTTTGTCGCGCGAATTGCCGCCATGGTCGTAGTCGATCCGCAGTCGACATCCTTCCAGCGCTCCGAGGCCTGGCGCATCGTGCAGGCCAAGGGTACGCTGCCCTGGCGTCAGCAGTGGGTGCCGTACGCGCAGATATCCGACCATCTCAAGCGCGCGGTGATCGCATCGGAAGACGACTCCTATGTCGGCCACGATGGTGTCGACTGGGATGCGATCGAAAAGGCCTGGGCCCGCAACAGCCGCGCCGAGCAACTGGCGCAGCAACGGGCGCAGGATGCGCGCGGCGGCAAGAGCCCGCGCGCGCCCAAGATCATTGGCGGCTCCACCATCACCCAGCAACTGGCCAAGAACCTGTTCCTGTCGGGTGAGCGGACCTTGTTGCGCAAGGGGCAGGAGCTGGTGCTGACGCTGATGCTGGAGCTGCTGCTCGACAAGCGGCGCATCCTGGAGATTTATCTGAACAACGTGGAGTGGGGCGCCGGCGTGTTCGGCGCGCAGGCGGCGGCGGAACACTATTTCCGCAAGCCGGCGGCCCGCCTGAGCGCCTACGAGGCGGCTCGGCTGGCGGTGATGCTGCCGCGCCCCAAGTATTTCGAGAAGTTGCCGCAATCGGCGTATCTGTCCGGTCGCACCGCGACCATCGTCGCCCGCATGCCGAACGCCCAGCTGCCGTGATCGGCCGGCCGGCGGCTCTGTATCATCGCTGCCATGCGTGCGAAGTTGATGGGTCTGTTCCTGCTCGGTCTGATCCGATTGCTCACCGGGGCGCAGGCCCGCTGGTACGGTTGTCCGCCCAAGGCCGAGCAGCGGATCTACTTTGCCAACCACCAGAGCCATGCCGATCTGCTGCTGATCTGGGCGGCCCTGCCGCAGGTGCTGCGTACACTCACCCGGCCGATCGCCGCGCGGGACTACTGGACCCGGACCCCGTTTCGCAGCTGGATCACGACGGCGGTATTCAACGCCATCTACGTGTCGCGCGATCGCACGGCCGATCAGGACCCGCTCGAACCGCTGGTCGACGCGCTCGAGCGGGGCGACTCGATCATCCTGTTTCCGGAGGGCACACGCGGCCATGCGGAGGAACCGCAGGAGTTCAAGGCCGGTCTGTACAACCTGGCGCAGCGGTTCCCGCATGTGGTGCTGGTGCCGGCCTGGATCAACAACGTGCAGCGCGTCATGCCCAAGGGCGAGGTGGTGCCGGTGCCGGTCTTGTGTTCGGTCACCTTCGGCGCGCCAGTCGCGCTGCAGGAAGGCGAGACACGCAGGGACTTCCTGGTGCGGGCGCGGCAGGCTGTCGTGGCCTTGCGCGAGGTTTGACGCCATGGTGACGACGCGTTTGTCGGGGGCGGATCGACCATGAACCAGTACCTGCGCAACCTGACTGCGACCGAGCAGGTCGGTGCGATGTTCTTCTTCGTCTTCGGCTGCCTGTTCATCGCCAGCGTCGTGCTGCTGATGTTGTCGCTGCGCGAGCAGCCGCACGATGCAGACGGCGAGTCCCGCAAAGAATCGCTTGCGCATGCCAACGGCCTGCTGCGCAGCAGCTGGTTCATGGTGATCGTCTTCTGGTTCGGCTGGTTGTCGGGTGACCTGGGCGCGATCCTGCTGTTCGCCTTGTTGTCGTTCTTTGCGCTGCGCGAGTTCATGACCTTGTCGCCGACACGGCGCGGGGATCACCGCAGCCTGGTGCTGGCGTTCTTCGTGATCCTGCCGCTGCAATACACGCTGGTCGGCACCCGCCACTTCGACCTGTTCACCGTGTTTATCCCGGTATACGTATTCCTGGCGATCCCGGTGGTCAGCGCGCTGGCCAACGACCCGCAACGTTTCCTCGAACGCAATGCCAAGCTGCAATGGGGCATCATGGTCTGCATCTATGGCATGAGCCATGTGCCGGCGCTGTTGTTGCTGGATTTTCCGAATTACCGCGACCGCGGTGCCTTTCTGGTCTTGTTCCTGGTGCTGGTGGTCCAGACCTGCATGCTCGTGCAAC
>JBFJZP010000475.1:0-3162 GCA_041622095.1 Burkholderiaceae bacterium
AGGCGCTGAACTGGTCGATGATCTGGATCGCGCTGAGCTTCGTCTTCAACGGCCTGTTCTGGTGGGCCGTCAAGGACAGCACCGGCTCGGTGGCGATCGCCAACACCAAGTCGCTCGAGTTCCTGACCGGCTACCTGATCGAGAAGTCACTGGCGGTCGACAACATCTTCGTCTTCCTGATGATCTTCACCTACTTTGCGGTTCCGCCGCAGTATCAGAAGCGGGTGCTGATGATCGGCATCATCGGCGCGATCGTGTTGCGCACCATCATGATCCTGGTCGGCGGCTGGCTGCTGGCGCAGTTCCACTGGATCCTGTACCTGTTCGGCGCCTTCCTGATCCTCACCGGCATCAAGATGTGGTGGGCCGCCGGCCAGGAACCCGACCTGGACGAGAACCCGGCGCTGAAACTGCTGCGCAAGGTGCTGCCGGTGAGCCGGCACTATGACGGCGAGAAGTTCTGGACGATGGAGAACGGCCGGCGCATCGCGACCCCGCTGTTCATGGTGATCTGCATGATCGCGCTGACCGACGTGATCTTCGCGGTCGACTCGATTCCGGCGATCTTCGCGATCACCAGCGACCCGTTCATCGTGCTGACGAGCAATGTGTTCGCGATCCTGGGCCTGCGTGCGATGTACTTCCTGCTGGCAGCTGTCGCCAACAAGTTCCACCTGCTCAACTACGGCCTGGCGGTGGTGCTGGTGTTCATCGGTACCAAGATGTGCCTGGTCGACATCTACAAGATCCCGGTACTGGTGTCGCTGGGTGTGGTGGTCGGCATCCTGGCGCTGACGATGTTGCTCAGCCTGCGCACCGCCACCGTGCGTCCGCGCAGCTAATCCTGGCGCCATCGCGCTGGCTGCGGCGTCCGGCCAACCTGGTCGCCGCCAGCCGTGCCGGCGTCAGATCTCGACCTTGGAGCCGAGTTCGACCACCGCGTTGTTCGGCAGTTTCAGGAAGTCGGCGGCGGCGCCGGCATTGCGGTGCATCTGGGCAAACAGCTTCTCGCGCCATTGCGCCATGCCGCTGCCGATGGTCGGAACCACGGTATCGCGCGACAGGAAATAGCTGGTGGTCATCGGGTCGAGGTCGCAACCGCGGGCGCGGATCTGCTGCAAGGCCTTGGGTACGTCCGGATCGTTCTTGAAGCCGTAGTGGATCACCACCTGCCAGCAATGGCGGCCGAGCGATTCGATCTCGATGCGTTTGTCCATGCCGATCCAGGGCACCTCGTGGTTGCGCACCGTGACGAACAGGTTGTTCTCGTGCATCACCTTGTTGTGCTTGAGGTTGTGCAGCATCGCGTTCGGTACGGTGTCGATGTCGGCGGTCAGGAACACCGCCGTGCCCGCGACACGTGTCGGTGGGCTGACGAAAACCGCATCGAGAAAACTGTTCAGGTCGATCGCATCGGCGCGCAAGGCCTGGTTGAGCAGGCGCCGGCCGTCCTTCCAGGTGACCATCAGCGTGAACACGCTGGCGCCGATCAACAGCGGGAACCAGCCGCCTTCGAACAACTTCATCAGGTTGGACGCAAAGAACGCGAAGTCCACGACGAAAAACACGCCGGTCGCCCCCAGGCACAAGGCCAGCGGGTAGTTCCACTGGTAGCGGATCACGAAGAAGGTCAGGATGGTGGTGATCAGCATGTCGGTACACACCGCCACGCCATATGCCGACGCCAGGTTGCTCGACGAGCGGAACAACACCACCGCCAGCACGATGGCGGCGAACAGGCCCCAGTTGACCAGCGGCATGTAGATCTGCCCGGTATCGCGCACGCTGGTGTGGTGGATGTCGAGTCGCGGCAGATAACCCAACTGGATCACCTGCTTGGTCACACTGAATGCGCCGGTGATCAGCGCCTGCGAGGCGATCACCGTGGCCATCGTGGCCAGCATCACCAGCGGAATCAGCGCCCAGTCCGGCGCCATCAGGTAGAACGGATTCTTCACCGTCTCCGGATAGCGCAGCAGCAAGGCGCCCTGGCCGAAATAGTTCAGCGTCAGCGCCGGCATCACCACCGAGAACCAGGCCAGCCGGATCGGCTTCTTGCCGAAATGCCCGAGGTCGGCATACAGCGCCTCGGCACCGGTGACGCACAAGACCACCGCACCCAGGATGATGAAAGTCACCACCGGGTTGTCGAACATGAAGGCAAGCGCGTAATGCGGGCTCACCGCCAGCAGGATCTGCGGGTCATGGGCGATGTGCATCACGCCGAGCAGCGCGATCACCGCAAACCAGACCAGCGTGATCGGTCCGAAGAACTTGCCGATGCCGCCGGTGCCGCGTTTTTGCACCGCGAACAACACGAAAAGGATGATCAGCGTCAGCGGGATCACATAGGTCTTGAATGCCGGCGACACCACCTCCAGGCCCTCGACCGCGGACAGCACCGAGATCGCCGGCGTGATCACACCATCGCCATAAAACAGCGCGGTGCCGAAGATGCCCACCAGCAGCAACACGCGACGCAGGCGCGGGCTGCCCTTGACCGCCTGCGAGGCCAGCGCCAGCATCGCGACCAACCCGCCTTCACCGTGGTTGTCGACACGCAGCACCAGCACCACGTACTTGAGCGAGACGATCGTGGTCAGCGTCCAGAAGAATATCGACAGGATGCCGTAGATGTTCTCCGGCGTGAACGGCACGTGTCCGGAATTGAACACCTCCTTCATCGCGTACAGCACGCTGGTGCCGATATCGCCGTAAACGACACCGACCGCGCCGATCGTCAGCGCGGTGAGAGAGGATTTCGATGTGGACAAGAGGGGGTGACCGAAGGCCGGTGCCTGCCGCTTTTGCTGCAGATCAAGGCCGCATTGTGCGCCTGCGCCGCCTGTCCCCCGGAAGGCAGATCGCTCCAGACCCTCGGTTTTTCACAACTATGTTGCGGCGCAGCAACTGCGACCTTGCGCCGCAACCCCTGCGCGCCGGATCAGTCGTAGATTTCCGCGTCCGGGTCGGTCGCTTCGAGTTCGTAGCTGGACGCCAGCATCGCCAGGCGACCGATCACGCCGTACATGTAGAACCGGTTCGGCGCACTGGCCCCAGCACGTGCGCCCGGCTGAGGCAAGTGCGTACTCTCGGCGAACGCCAATGGAACATAACTCGAGCCCGGCGCATTGAGGTTCTCGTCGCTGCCGCGGCCGGCAT
>JBFJZP010000476.1:0-3160 GCA_041622095.1 Burkholderiaceae bacterium
AAAAGGCAAGACCTGACCCCTGGCCATGGTTTTCGGACCTGGGTCTGCTGTTTGGCGCGGCCGACATGGGCACCGCCAAGGTGACGGGCACGCCGGCGCGTCCGGTGTTGACGGCCCGCGTACCCGAAAAGCTGATGAAAGCCATGGCTGGCCGCGTCGACGAGTCGATGCCGGTGGGCAATGAAGGCGCCGGCGTGGTGATCCAGGCTGGCAGTTCTGCCGCGGCGCAGGCTTTGCTGGGCAAGACGGTGGCGATGATTGGTGGCGCGATGTACGCGCAGCATCGCTGCATCAAGGTCGATCAGTGCCTGCCGCTGCCGGCTGGCACCACGCCGGCCGAAGGTGCTTCCTGTTTCGTCAACCCACTCACGGCACTGGGCATGGTCGAGACGATGAAGCGCGAGGGTCACAAGGCCCTGGTGCACACGGCGGCCGCATCGAACCTCGGGCAGATGCTCAACCGCATCTGCCTGAAGGACGGCATTGCGCTGGTGAACATCGTGCGCAAGCCGGAGCAGGCGGCACTGCTGCGCGAACAGGGCGCAAGACATGTCTGCATCATCTCCTCCCCCGACTTCATGGCCGAGCTGACCGATGCACTGGTCGAAACCGGCGCCACCATTGCTTTTGACGCGATCGGCGGCGGCAAGCTGGCCGGGCAGATCCTGACGTGCATGGAAGCGGCGATCAATCGCAGTGCCAAGGAATACAGCCGTTATGGGTCTGCCGTGCACAAGCAGGTCTACCTGTACGGCATGTTGGACCCGGCACCGACCGAGTTCAATCGCAGCTTCGGCATGGCCTGGGGCATGGGCGGCTGGCTGCTGTTCCCTTTCCTGCAGAAGATCGGTCCGGCCGCTGCCCAGCAACTGCGTGAGCGTGTCGCCGCCGAACTGAAGACCACCTTCGCCAGCCACTACACGCGCACCGTGTCGCTGGCCGAGGCCTTGACGCTGGAAGCCATCGCGGTCTACGGCCAGCGTTCGACCGGCGCCAAGGTCTTGATCGATCCGAGCAAGGTTTTGCCGACTTAACGGGTCGGGCGCAGCATCACCACGACCAGTGTCACCACGGTGAGCGGCAGCACGAAGCTCAGCATCGCGGTACCGAAGACTGGCAGCATGGCATGCTGCTGTGCAGTGAGCGCGACATAGGTCATGTAGGCGACGAAGTAGGCCAGGAACACGCCACCTTCCCAGCGTGCGATTTCGCGGCCGGTCAGGAACACCGGCAGGCAGGCGAAGGCCGTGGCCAGCATCACCCAGATGTCGAAGTTGAGCAAGCCGGCGGCGACCGGCAAGCCCTCGCCGGTTACCAGGCCAGTCAGGCCCATGCAGCCCAGCAAGTTGAAGATGTTGCTGCCGATCACGTTGCCGACAGCGATGTCGCGCTCCTTGCGCAGCGCGGCCATGATCGAGGTGGCTACTTCGGGCAAGGATGTTCCCACTGCAACGATGGTCAGGCCAATCACCAGGTCGCTGACGCCCAGAGCCCGGGCGAACGCGGTCGCCGCTGCCACCAGCCATTGCGATCCGAATACCAGCAAGGCAAGGCCCGCTGCGATCAGCAATAGTTGCATGGCCCAATGTGCGTCCCATCGGCCGGGCTTGGCCACTTCGTGCGCGTATTCATCGCGGATGGCCTGCGACTCGCGACGCGACTGCAGGATCAGGAACACCGTATACGTCAGCAGAAGGACCAACAAAAGGCCGCTTTCGTAGAGCCCGACCCGGCCGTCCAGCGCAAACACCAGCAGGAGCAGCGAGGCGCCAATCATGATCGGCACCTCCTGGCGCACGATCTGTGCGTTGACCAGCAGTGGGGTGATCAGGGCAGACAAGCCGAGGATGAACAACACGTTCACGATGTTGCTGCCGATGACGTTGCCAATTGCGATGTCGGTGCGGCCGTCCATTGCCGCGCCCACCGACACCGCAATTTCCGGGGCACTGGTTCCGAACGCGACGATGGTCAATCCCACCACCAGCGGCGAGATGCCGAACGAAAGCGCCAGCCTGGAAGCCCCGCGAACCATCAATTCGGCGCCGGCGATCAGCGCCAGCAAGCCCGCAATGAATGTGATGAGCTGCACGCTTGCTTTAACCGGATTCGTTGATGATGCCTTCTAATGCCAGTGGGTACGACGTGGCACCACCTGGAAGTCGCGTCCATAAAGCAGGGGTTCGATGACCTCCTGTTCCTCGGGGGGCAGGTCCCAGCTATCGATGGCGGTGCGCAGGACGGCAGACTCCCCCTCATCAACCTGGCGGTCGGCATGGATCACCGCCATGCACAGGCGTATGACGCTGCGTTGCAGCGTCGGGTCATCGACATCGGCAAGCACTTGCGTGATCATCCGGTCGTCGAACCGGCTGCTGGCAAGCGACCTGGCCGAGCTGGCCACGTCGATATACAGATCGCCAACGACTTCATGCCATTCCTCCTTCGTCAGGCCGAGTTGTTCGTGAACCTGATTCGATTCGAGCGTGGCCCACTCCGATGGCTTGACTTCACCATTGGCGATCAGCGCCAAGGCGACGACCCGGCCTGCGGCGCGTGGGCTGTTTCGGGGATAACGGTGCGCAGAGGCGAAATGCTTGCTCATGATGGACCTTTCCGAAGGGTGGATTGGAGGGATATCCCGGCGGCAAAGCTAGCCGGGACATGCGGTTCCTTCTACTCGCCAGTCGCTGCGACATCTTCAATCTAGTTGCACAGGCGTGACGTGTAAATTCGAAAGAAATTTGCTTAACATTCGAAAAAACTTGTGTGTCCTGCGTTCAGGCGGTGACGTCTTGAGGCTGGGTCGAATCGATTTGCTGTGCCGATGGCCGTTGCACATGCACGGCGGTAACGCGGCTCGGGCGGCACCGCACATGCGTGATTGCCAGCCTTGTGTTCACACGGGTGATGCCGATGCGGTGTGTCGGGCATGATGACGCAAGGCAGATTTTTCACCATGAGCCGCACATGTTCTCTGGCCACCGGCGGGCTGGGTTTTGCGACCGCCAGCATGGTCCAGGTCGATGGGGCCTTGTCGATACGCCGCCTCTGAGCATCCGAGCGGGCGTGCCGCAGTAGCGTGCAGCCCTGGTGGCGGCTCAGCGCGGACTGGCGTCGCCGTCTGCGGCTCCAGCCGGCTCGGACGCCCCCCGCGCCA
>JBFJZP010000477.1:0-3145 GCA_041622095.1 Burkholderiaceae bacterium
CCGATCTGCCCCGGCCCAGGTCGACCAGCACCAGCGTGGTGTCGGCTGTCCGGTTGTCGAGCTGCGGCGTCAAGGTGCCGCGCACGTCGGCCAGCGTCGCGAAGGCACTGACGATCAGCGAGACCGGCGAGGTGACCTTGCGCGGGTTCCTGTCGGACGGATCCACCCACTGGGTGCGCATCGACAAGGAGTCCTTGCCGACCGGAATCGAGATGCCCAGCGCCGGGCACAACTCCATGCCCACCGCCCGCACCGTCGCATACAAGTCGGCATCTTCGCCGGGTTCGCCGCAGGCGGCCATCCAGTTGGCGGACAACTTCACGCGCGACAACTCGATCGGTGCGGCCAGCAGGTTGGTGATCGCCTCGGCCACCGCCATCCGGCCCGACGCCGGCGCATCGACAACCGCCAGCGGCGTGCGTTCGCCCATGGCCATCGCCTCGCCGCGAAAACCCTGGAAATCCGCCAGCGTGACCACACAATCGGCCACCGGCACCTGCCACGGGCCGACCATCTGGTCGCGGTGCGTCAAGCCGCCGACGGTCCGGTCGCCGATGGTGATCAGGAAGCGCTTGGATGCCACCGTCGGATGCGACAGGACCGCGATCGCGGCGCGCTGCAAATCGGTACTCGACAGGTCCAGCGGCGAAAACTGCCGCTCCAGGCTGCGCACGTCGCGCAGCATCTTCGGCGGCTTGCCGAGCAATACGTCCATCGGCATCGCCACCGGCGTTGCACCCAGCGCGTCGACCACCGCCAGCTCGCGCTCCTCGGTCGCCTCGCCGACCACTGCATACGGGCAACGCTCCCGCGCGCAGAAGGCGGCGAACTGCGCCAGCGACTGCGGTGCAATCGCCAGCACATACCGCTCCTGACTTTCGTTGCACCAGATCTCGCGCGGGCTCATGCCGCTCTCGTCCAGCGGCACCGCGCGCAGGTCGAAGCGCGCGCCGCGCCCGGCATC
The DNA here is from genome assembly GCA_041622095.1 of Burkholderiaceae bacterium. Lineage (GTDB taxonomy): Bacteria > Pseudomonadota > Gammaproteobacteria > Burkholderiales > Burkholderiaceae_C > CAISIP01. Next base: position 965 of record JBFJZP010000477.1, read on the forward strand.
GTTGGTCAGCTCCGGAAAGGCATTGCTCAGTCCGCCGGCGCCGACGTCATGGATCGCCAGGATCGGGTTGGCCTGACCCAGTGCCTGGCAGTGGTTGATGACCTCCTGGGCGCGGCGCTGCATCTCCGGGTTGTCGCGCTGCACCGAGTCGAAGTCCAGCGTGGTGGCGTTGGTGCCGGTGGCCATCGAACTGGCGGCGCTGCCACCCAGGCCGATCCGCATGCCCGGGCCGCCGAGCTGGATCAGCAGGCTGCCGGCCGGAAACTCCTTCTTGTGGGTCAGGCCGGCGTCGATCGTGCCCAGGCCGCCGGCCACCATGATCGGCTTGTGGTAACCGCGGCGCACCGTGTCGACGCTGGAGGCGGCGGTCTGCTCGTATTCGCGGAAATAACCGAGCAGGTTGGGCCGGCCGAACTCGTTGTTGAAGGCGGCACCACCGAGGGGGCCTTCGATCATGATCTGCAAGGGGCTGGCAATATGCGCCGGCTTGCCGTATGCATCCGCACTGGCGTCGAACGCGATGCGCGACACGCTGAACCCGGTCAGGCCGGCCTTGGGACGCGAACCGCGCCCGGTAGCACCTTCGTCACGAATCTCGCCGCCGGCGCCGGTTGCGGCGCCTGGAAACGGCGAGATCGCGGTCGGATGGTTGTGCGTCTCGACCTTCATCAGCACATGTTGCAGCGCCTGCGTTGCCAGATACGGCTGTGGTGACTCGCCATTTGCGGCCGCATCGCCGCCGGCGACGAAGCGCTCGACCTGCGCGCCTTCCATCACCGAGGCATTGTCCGAATACGCCACCACCATGTGTTGCGGATGGGTCTTGTGGGTGTGGCGGATCATGCCGAACAGCGAGTCGGACTGCGCCACACCGTCGATCGTGAACTGCGCATTGAAGATCTTGTGCCGGCAGTGTTCGCTGTTGGCCTGCGCGAACATCATCAGCTCGACATCGGTGGGATTGCGCTGGAGCTGCGTGAATGCCTGCACCAGGTAGTCCATCTCGTCGTCGGCAAGCGCCAGCCCATGGCGGATATTGGCCTGCTCCAGAGCCGCCTTGCCGCCTTGCAACAGATCAATATGCTCCAGTGCAGGCGCCGGCAGTTCGAAGAACAGCTGCGACGCATCGGAGCGGGAGAACAAGGCGCTCTCGGTCATGCGGTCATGCAACACGTCCGCCAGCGCCTGCAAGTCGGCGCCGGCCAGCGTACCGCGGCCCAGCAGGCCGGACTTCAGGCCGATACGGTATTCGACGATGCGCTCGATGCGGTGCACGTCCAGTGCGCAGTTGTGCGCGATATCGGTCGCCTTCGACGCCCATGGCGATACCGTGCCCAGGCGGGGCGTGACCACCACCAAAGGGCCGTCGGTCGCGCCGGCATAGGGTTCGCCATAGCTCAGCAAGGCCGCCAGCTGTTGCTGCAAGGCGCTCGACGCAGGCTGGTCGGACCAGACCAGATGGACGAAACGGGCATCGACAGACGTGACCCGGTCGTTGATCGCTTGCAGGCGGGTCAGCAGTTGTCGGGCGCGGAATGGGCCAAGCGCATTGGCACCTTCGTAGGAAGTGATGGTCTGGGTCACGGATTGCTTTGGAAAGGTCGCGCCGGAGGGGACGCTGGCCCTGGCTCTGGCGTGGCCAAGCCGGTGCGGCGATTTTAACGGGCCGGCGGTGGGATAATTGACCGATGACAATTACCTACAAAGACGAGGCCGGCATCGCGGGAATGCGGGTCGCTGGGCGTCTGGCAGCCGAGGTGCTCGATTACCTCACGCCACATGTCGTCGCCGGCGTGTCGACCAACCATCTCGACAAACTGGCCCATGACTACATCACCGGGGTCCAGCAGGCGATTCCGGCGCCGCTGAACTACCGTGGCGGCGGCAACATACCCTACCCCAAGTCGATCTGCACCTCGGTCAACCACCAGGTCTGCCACGGCATTCCGAACGACAAGCTGCTCAAGAAGGGCGATGTGCTGAACATCGACGTCACCGTCATCAAGGACGGCTGGCATGGCGACACCAGCCGCATGTTCATCGTCGGCGACGCCCCGATCAAGGCGCGCAGGCTGGTCGACGTCACCTATGAATGCATGATGCTGGGCATCGAGCAGGCAAAGCCCGGCAACACCATGGGCCATATCGGCCACGCCATTCAGCAATTTGCCGAAAAACACC
>JBFJZP010000478.1:0-3144 GCA_041622095.1 Burkholderiaceae bacterium
CATCGGCCAGTCGTGCGGATGCACCTTGTTCGTCCAGGCCCGCATATCCGACTGCAACGCCTCGGCGGTGCAGCCGAGCACCGGTTCAACCGCCGGGCTGACATACAGGAGACGTGTCGCCTGCAGATCGAACAGGAAGAACACCTGGCTCACCGACTCCGCCATCTGGCGCATCAGCTCCTCGCTCGAACGCAGCGCATCGAGTGCACGAATGCGCTCGGTGATCTGGCGCGACAACACGATGAAGCGGGGCGCGGCGCCGGCCGGCGTGTCCTTGCGGCTGCTCGACAATTCGAACCACTCCGTACCGTGTGCCAGTTCGAGCCGGATCTGGTGCCCCATGCTGTGCCCGTGCGCGAGCGTGTCGCGCAAGGCCGCCATGACGGTGTCGGCGGCATCGGCCGGCATGATGTCGGCGACCCTCTGGCCGATCAGCCCGGATGGCGGGCGCAGCAGCAGCTCCGGTTGCTGCGCATGGCATGCGTGGATCATGCCGTCCAGGTCGACCTCGAACATCAGGTCCGGCAAGGCATCGACGGTGGCTCTCAGATTGGCCTGGCTTTCCTGCAACTCCTGCGCGAGCTTTTTGCGCAGATCGATGTCCTCGATCTGCGCCACGGTGTAGGCCGGCTTGCCGTCCGCATCGCGAACCAGGGCGACCGTCAGGTGGATCCAGACCGGATGACCGTCGCGATGCAGATAACGCTTCTCCATCTTGATGAACGGCGTCTTGCCGGCCAGCAGGTCTTCCATCAGCGCCAGATCGGGGGCGAGGTCGTCCGGATGGGTGATGTCCATGAACGTGCGCTGGCGCAACTCCTCGCCGGTGTAACCGAGAATCCGGCAAAAGGCCGGGTTGACCTGCAGCCAGTACCCGTCCATTGCCGTCAGTCCCATACCGATGCCGGAAGAGTCGAATGCGCTGCGAAAGCGCTCCTCGCTGGCACGCAAGGCATCCTCTGCCAGGTGGCGGTCATGGATGTCCAGCATCATGTTCAGCACCGCCGGTTCGCCGGCCAAGACGATGCTGCGGGTGGCCGCCTGCACCCAGCGCCACTCGCCCTGGCCATTGAGAATACGCATTTCGATGGCCTGCGAAATGTTTTCGCCGGCAGCGGCGCGCCGGTGGCGCTCGGTCGACGCCATGCGATCGTCCGGATGCACCCAATGCTGCAATTGCGAGACCGAGAAACGCGATAACTCTGTCGCGCTGCGGCCGACGATGGCACAGAAGGCCGGGTTGACATACACCAGGTGCGCCTTGCGAATCAGCGCAATACCCTGCAGGGAGTGTTGCGCCAGTGTTTCGAACTGGTCCTTGCTTTCGGCCAGTTGCTGCTCGATCAGGCGTCGCGACGTGACATCGATGCCGAACGACAAGGTGCCGGTGACGGTGTCACCGTCGCGCAGCACGCTGTTTTGCCAGCTGATCGTGCGCTCCTCGCCTTTCGCGGTCAGGATCGGATTCTCGAACTGGCGCGGCAGGCCGCCAGCTGCGATGCGCCCGAACTCCGCATGCACCTGCGGATAACGTTCGCGTGGCACCAGCACCTCGAACCAGTTGCGGCCGGCCAGGTCGGCCATCGTGTAGCCGGTCAGTGCCTGGGCCATGTGGTTGAAGATCGTGATCTGACCCTGCGCGTTCAGGCCGACGACCATCACGTTGGCACCGTTGATCAGGCTCTCGGCCTGCTCCTTGGCGTCGCGCAAGGCCTGTTCGTCCAGCTTGCGATCGGTGATGTCGCGGAAATAGACCGACAAGCCCTCCGGCGAAGGGTAGATGTGGCTTTCGTACCAGACGTTCGCCGGCGCGTAGTGTTCCTCGAACACCTCCGGCTGCTGGGTGGCCATGCAGCGCTCGTAGACCTCGCGGAACTGGAAGCCGCCGCTGTCGGGGAACATCGTCCAGACGTCCTGTCCGACCAGGGCCGCCGGCCGGTAACCGAGCAATTCGCCGGCGCGTTCGTTGACATGGGTGATGCGCCAGTCGGCGCTCATCGAGACCATCGCGTCCGAGATGCGCTCGACCATCTGCCCCCGCTCCTGCTCGGCCAGGATCCGGTCGGTCACATCCATGCGGGTGCCGACCATGCGGATCGGGCGGCCTTGTTCGTCACGGGACTGCACCCGGCCGGTGGTCCGCATCCAGCGGTACCGGCCGTCGGCGTGCCGCATCCGGATCAGGTGGTCATACCGTTCGTCGGGGCGGGACTGCAGATGGCTCACCTGCATGCGGGCGATGTTCCGGTCATCCGGATGCACGAAGGTCTGCCACACCGCACGCGTGATCGGCCCCGGATGGGGCGGGTAGCCAAGCGTGGTGAAGTAGGTCGGTGTCACATGCCATTCGTCGGCCTGCATGTCCCAGTCCCACAAGACCAGGCCGGCCGACTCGCAGGCCACCGTCAGGCGCTCGATCTTCACCGCATTGGCATCGTCGGTCTGGCGCCGGCTGGCCGACTGGCGGGCCAGCCGGATCGCCAGCAACAGCAGGCCGACCGAGGCAACGAACCAGACGCCGGTCAGCAGCAGCACCGTGCGGTACCACGGCGCGAGGATCGCATCGATGGTGCGCCCGACGATCACCACCAGATCGTGTTGCTGGTTCAGCGTGCGATAGGCGATGTGCCGGTCGTGGCCGTCGATCGTGCTGACGATACGGTAACCCCCCGTGGGGCTGGTCGGCAGGTGTTGCGTGAACAGCGGTGAACTGGAGAAAGACCGTCCCATGGCCGATCCGTCGATCGGGCTGCGCATCAGCATCCGGCCGTCGCTGCGCAGCAGCCCCACCGAGGCGTCGGCTTCGAGTGTCAGCGACGCCCAGAGCTGGGCGAAGTGGGAAACCCGGACGCTGGCGACCAATACGCCGATTTGCTGCTCGCGGCTATTGGTCAGTGGCCGCGCGGTCGGCAGCAGCCATTCCCCGTCGCGACCCACCAGCGGCGTGCCGATGAAGAAGCCGGTGTTGGGCCGGGTCTTGTAGATCGCGAAATAGTCGCGACTGGACAGGTCGATGCCGCGCAACGCCGGATCCGACGCATGCCGCACCAGGCCGTCGGCACCGATCACCATCAGGTGCTTGATGAACGGCAAGGCGTCGAGCGGCTCCTGCAGCATCGCCTGCACGCCGGTGGCAGCGGCTGC
>JBFJZP010000479.1:0-3143 GCA_041622095.1 Burkholderiaceae bacterium
CGGCGCAGCGCCTCGTCCAGTCCGTTGCGGTTGAGCGTGCGGGTCAGCGCATCGCGGGATGCCAGTTGCGCCAGTTGCCCGTTCAGCCGCAGGAATACCATCCACAACAGATTCGGGCCGAGCAGCACCGCAGCCAGCGATGCACAGGCGTAGTAGATCTGCGCGGCCAGTCCGGTGAAGATCGCGCCCGCGCCATTTGCGCCGATCCACATGGCGCGCGCCAGCGTCAACACACCCAGCGTACCCATGATCGTCATCAGCAGCAGCAAGGGCAGTCGCAACGCCTTGTCCTGCGACCGCAATCCCGGCGCCGCGGCAAAGGCCAGCAGCAGGAACAGCGAGCCCAGGCTGGCATTGAGCAATACATGGCGGCCGACGGTGCCCCAGCCCAATACCGCCCCCGCATGCAGCGCGCCATACAGCAGCAGCGACCAGGCCAGCGTCGCTGGCTTGACGGACAGCGATGTGCGGCCGACGAACTGGCGCACCCCGGCGATGAAAAGCAGCGTGCCCAGTATCATCGCGCTGTCGGCCAGCGCAGCGAGCGGCGCCGGCCCATCCAGCCCGATGGCCAGCCGCACCGCATACGCCGCGCCAAAGGTCGTGGCGGCGGCGGCGAAGGCACCGAGTCCGCTGCGCGGCGGCATCTTGCGCGCGATCAGGTAGAACAGGCCGCCCGAGGACAGCAGGTTCAGCGTCAGCACGATGATGACGGTGCGCGGGTCCATTGCGAATCAGCCGGTTCTGCGTGGCGATGCGTGGTGAGAACGGCGCCGGCCCGGACTGATCGCGGATCGTGTCATGCCGGGTCCGGGCTGGTATCGAACCGGATTCTTCGTTCCCCTTCCGCAAAGGCGTCGATGTGTTGCAGCCATCGCTGGCCCGGCCACAACAACTCGACCGTCCCGCTGCGCGGCCGATAGGCTGCGGTGTACAAGGTTCCATAGCCGCGCAACCAGGAAGTCTGGTACAGCGGCGGCTGCAGCAATGCGTCGGACACCTGCGTTGCCTTGACCCGGCTGTCGATCAGCGCCTGCAGGCAGTCGTAACGCTCCACCGCATGGGTTGCGCGTGCGTGTTTCGGCCACTCGACGCTACGTTGGTAGTTGGTCACCACCGGACGGCGGGTGACCTCGGTCGGGCGATCCGGCGCCACGAACACCGTGGCCCAGTCGCCGCGCCGGTCGAGCAGCGTCACCGAGTAACACATGCTCACCGGCACCCGCTCCAGGATCCGGATCGCTTCGGCTGTGTTTTGCGCCACTTCGAGCAGATAACGCAGTACCAGCGGTATGCCGAATCCGGTGCCCGACTCGGTGCGTCCGCCGAATGACAAGGATACGGCCAGTCCGGCGTCGTTGAGTCCGTCGAGCGCGCCCCAGAGGCAATCGCCCAGCGCCACAACGCGTGGCCCGGTCCAGCGGGTTGCCAGCCAGCTGCCTTCGAGCAGCAGCGGGGCGAAATCGTAGTTGCGCAGCAGTACCGGCTCGTCGGCGCCTTCCGGGTCGATCCAGACCGCCTGGGAGCAGCCGGCGATATACGCCGGTGGACACCATAGCGACAGGAAACGCGACTCGATGTCGCCGCCGCCGGCCAGTTCGACCAATTGTTCCCATACCGGCACCAGTTCGGGCATGTGTTCGCGCAACGCGCGCCGGCTCTCCAGGTATCCGGGCCGGTCGACCACGCCGCTGCGCAGGAACCAGGACCGGTAGGCCGGCCACAGCTTCTCGAACTGCGCCTGCCACGCAGCGCCGGGGGTGTCCTCGATCAGCGTGTGGAAATCGACCTGGATCGGGTGCATGCGTTGCGTGTCAGAGGATCTTGAACGCACCGGGTTCCGGTGCCGCCTCGTGCGCCGTGGTGACGATGGGCTTGCCCGCGTAGAACTTCTGGATGCCGCGGATCCAGTCGCGGGCACGGATGTTGAGCCTGAAATTGTCGTCCATCGAGCGCCCGCGCGTGATCAGGATGCCCAGGTCGGCGCCTTCGTAGCGGTAGTCGCCCGGGCCGGTGATGCGCAGGAAGAAGGCTTCGCGTTCGTTGTCGATGGCGCGGCGTTCGTAGTCGAAGCGCTGGTAACCGACCGTTCCGTCCTCGCCCATCTTGTAGATGCCGGTCGCTGGCGCATGGGTGACCTGGTCGATGCGATCCTCGGTGAACTTGATCACCACCTGCGACCAGGAGTCGATGAAGAAGGGCTGCGCCCAGCGATCATTGATCTCGCGCACATTCAGGTCGAAGGGCACGCCGGAAAACTCCAGCAGGTGGAACAGGAACAGCGGCGCATCGGCATAAGCATACGCGGTGTGGTTGGTCATCGGGCTGGCACCGCAGATGCGCGGATTGAGCTCGCCGAGGTAGACCTCGCCATTGTCCTGGTCGATCAGGAAGTCGACGTCGAAATAACCACGGTAACCTTCCTCGAGCAACTGGTTGCCGAAGGCTTCCGCCATGGCGCGGGCCTTGAGCCGCACGCTTTCGGTGAAGGCGCCCGGGAATACCTCGTTGCCGCACCAGCCACCCTTGTACGGTGTGAGTTCCTTGGCGCCGACCACTTCCGTCAGCAGCGGGCCGACCAGCGTTCCGCATTGCGTGGCGCAGGCCTCCAACGTGGCACCGCGGCAGTTGATGCGTTTCATGATCTTGACCTCGGGGTCGTTGACGATCTCCTTCTTGTACTTGTTGAAGTCGTCCTCGTTGGCGATGAAGAACGTGGTGTGGCCCGAGTCGCCGAACGCGGACTGGATCACCAGGTCGGTGCCCAGTCCGTGCTTTTCGCAGGTCTTCATCAGGCCTTCGTAACTCTCGACCTTCTCCAGCGCGTTGGGAACCGACTTGACGCCGGCCTTGTCACCGATGCGCACCGTCTCCATCTTGTTGTCGCAGCGCTGGCGCAGCTTGGCCGGCGGGAACCAGATGTCCAGGCCGATGTCCTTGGCCAGCGCCTCGGTTTTTTCGTCGAACATCAGGAACGTGGCGACCGGATTGCCGCCGCGGCGCTCGATCAGGTCGACCACCTCCTTGTGCTGAAGCAGGTAGTTGGTGATGTCCTCGATCGACGTGAATTCCTCATGCGGCGTTTCCTGCGGCACGAACACGTTCGGATGGCGACCGTCGAAGCAGTCGATGTAATTGATGTA
>JBFJZP010000480.1:0-3123 GCA_041622095.1 Burkholderiaceae bacterium
CCGCAGCAGCAGGGCGAGGGTCGACATCAGGTTCGACAGCGCGCGCGGGTCGTCCGGCTCGTGGGTACCGAGCCACAGTGGACGCAGGTTGATCGGCGAAAACGGCGCGCGGTGCGGGGCGAGCTTCAGCGGCGACAGCGCCGGCGCGTAGCGACCGTGGTCGGGCATCCAGAACGACTCCTCGATCGAGCGGCGGACAGCGCGGCGCCGACCGTCGAGGCCCTCGATCGCGTCCGCCTCGCCGAGGGCCCGCGCCCGCCGCGCGGTCTCCGCGAGGGCGCGGTCCCAAGCCAGGAGAGAGTCCAACGACCAGGCCGAGACGCGGGGCAGGTCGTTCGGCCAGACGCCCTTCTGCGGCCAGAGCGAGTAGAACGCGCCGTGCAGATAGGTCTCGTCGCCGTTGAACCGCTGCAGCGGACCGTGGGGTCCCGGCGTGCTCTCCTGGTGCGTCGCATTGCGCAGCACCCAGGGCCAGGCGGCATCGCTGGACAGGCCCCAGGCCATCAAGATGGCCGGGACGGCGAATGCCAGCAGTTGCAGGCCGATCCGGGCGTTGCGCACGGCTGCCTGCGAGGCGCCATGAAAGAACTCTCGGGTGTTGAACGCGCCGGCCGACATGCCCATGGACTTCTGCACCAGCTTGGGCGACTGGATGCCGGTGGCCGATTGCAGCGTCGAGCGGTGGCGGATGCCGGCATTGCGACGCAGTGATGCCAGGCGTGCGATCCAGGCGGCCAGTGTGAGCGCCAGCGCCGACATACCGGTGGCGGCGACCATCTCGTTGCTCCCGGCCAGCGCTGCCAGCGCACAGGCCAGCAGCAGGCCGGAGGCCAGGCCGATCAGCGTGAAGTTGACGATGGTCAGCGGATGCGCCCATTCCTCGATGAAACGCAGGCAGGCGTAGATCATCGCGGTGCAGTACCACAAGGCCAATGCGCCGACGATGGCCAGCACCGGCAACAGTCCGGTCCAGGCTGCGGCCGACCCGGCCCATGCCGTCAGCGTCCACACGCCGACCAGCGCAATGAAGGCCGGCAACAGGATGACTTCGCGCGACATCCAGGAGGTGCGCCACATCGCCACCGCGCGCCAGGCGCGCATCTTCTGGCCGAGGTGCAGGAAGGATGCGGCCAGTCCGGCCAGCAGCAGTACTTCGGCGACCGACAACGCCAACAGCAGGAAGTCCGGCGCCATCGGCACGCCGAGCAGGCTGGCCAGCGCCAGCGCCACCACCAGGCCTTGCGCGGAGCCGGCCAGCGTGGTGAAGAACAGGATCGAGAAAGCGGGATGCATGGTGTCGTGGCTTTCCCTGGGTCAGTGCGTCACCGGCGGCGTCTTGCGCCGCGGCAGGTAGTGGTTTGCCGGCTGCGTTTCCCATTCGGGCATCAGCGCATAGCCGCCACGTTCGCGGATCGCGATGGAGACTTCCGATTCCGGGTCTTTCACGTCGCCGAACAACCGTGCGCCGGTCGGGCAGGCCTTGACGCAAGCCGGCTTGCGGTCTTCCTGGGGCAGTTTCTCGTCGTGGATGCGGTCCACGCACAAGGTGCACTTGGTCATCACCTGGCGTTCTTCGTCGAGTTCGCGCGCGCCATAAGGGCAGGCCCAGGCGCAATACTTGCAGCCGATGCACTTGTCGTAGTCGACCAGCACGATGCCGTCTGCCTTGCGCTTGTAACTCGCGCCGGTAGGGCAGACCGGCACGCAGGGCGGGTCTTCGCAATGCAGGCAGCTCTTGGGGAAATGGATGGTCTCGGTGCCCGGGAATTCGCCGGCCTCGTAGGTCTGCACCCGGTTGAAGAATGTGCCGGTGGGGTCGGCGCCGTAAGGCGTGTCGTCGGCCAGCGGGCCGGCCGAACCGGAGGTGTTCCATTGCTTGCACGAGGTCACGCAGGCATGGCAGCCAACACACACATTGAGGTCGATCACCAGCGCCAGTTGCTTGGCCAGCGTCTCGCCGGGCAGGGCGCGCACGCGGGTCGCGTCCGCCATTGGCTGCACCGGCGTCGATGTGCCGCCAGGGGCTTGCGCCACCGTGTTGGTGCGCAGGATGTCCTTGAGCCAGCCGATCATGATTTCTTGCGTCCTGCGAAATAGGTCATCACTTGCGCCGCCTTGCCGACGACGCCCGGCGCTGCCGGCATCGAGGCGAACTGCGGAAAAGATTCCAGGGGTTCTTCCGGTGCGGCGGGGCGGATACGCACCCGCACGTCGTACCAGCCGGCCTGGCCGGTGATCGGGTCGGAATTGCTGATCGTCGTGGCGCCCTTGGCACCCTTGAACGGCAACTCCTCCGAGATCAGGTGGTTGAGCAGGAAGCCCTTGCGTGCCTCGTCGGCGCCGGGCGCCAGTTGCCAGGCGCCGTCGGCCTTGCCGATCGCGTTCCAGGTCCATACCGTGCCAGGTTCCACCGCTTCGCTGTAGCGGATCATGCAGCGCACCTTGCCCCATTGGCTCTCGACCCAGCACCAGCCGCCGTCCGCAATGCCGGCTGCCATGGCCGTCTTCGGATTGACATGCAGGTAGTTGTGGCTGTGGATCTGGCGCAACCAGGCGTTCTGCGAGTCCCAGGAGTGGTACATCGCCATCGGGCGCTGCGTGATCGCATTGAGCGGGTAGGCCTGCAGATCGGTCGCTGCTTCTTCCAGCGGTGCGTACCAGAACGGCAACGGGTCGAAGTAGGTGGCGATACGTTCGCGCAATTCGTCCGGCGGCTGGCGGCCGCTGGTCTTGCCCTGCGCGGCCAGGCGGAAGAATTGCAGCGTGTCGGAATACAGCGCCAGCTGTATCGGGTCGTTGCGCTGGCGCCAGCTCTTGTCCTTGGCAAAGTCCAGGTACTCCCGGTTCCAGTTGCGCATGTAGTGCATCGACTCCGGCATATGCAGCTGGAACACGCAGTTGTTCTTCTCGTACATCTCCCACTGCTTCGGGTTCGGTTCGCCCTTGAGGAACTTCTCACCACCCTTGCCGCGCCAGCCGGCCAAAAAGCCGATACCGGAGCCCGGCTCGGTTTCGTAGTTGACAATGAAGTCGGGGTAGTCGCGGAACTTGCGGGTGCCATCCGGGCGCACGAAGGCGGGCAGCTTCAGGCGTGAGCCCAGTTCCACAATGACTTCCTGGAAC
>JBFJZP010000481.1:0-3122 GCA_041622095.1 Burkholderiaceae bacterium
GCCGCTGCGTCCGCGTCGGCCCTGCGAACTGAAGGGCAGGCCCATGGCCTGGTGTTGCGGTGCGCCCGGCAGCGGCAGCGCGCCCAGCATGCCCACCGCCTGCACCTGTTCGTGCGCCAGCATCTGGGCCACGTCGTGCATCTCGCTGCAGGGCGCACCGGCCGCGCGCAGCGCCGCCACGCAGTCGGCGGTGCTGCGCTGCCGGGTGCGCGCTTCCAGCGCGTCGTGCAGCGCCTCGCGGTGGCCGATGCGCGCCGACATGTCGATGAAGCGCGGGTCCTGCGCCAGCTCTGGGCAAGCCAGCGCGCTGCAGATGCGGCCGAACAGCCGGTCGTTGGCCGCGGCGATGAAGACCTTGCCGTCGGCACTGTCGAAGAGCTCGTAGGGCGCCATCATCGCCATGGCCGAACCCATCTTGCGCGGTAGGCGCTGGGTGGCCAGGTAGTTCGCCACCGGCACCGTCATCCACGACAGCCCGGTCTCGAGCAGGCTGGCGTGCACGCGCATGCCTTCGCCCGTTGTGGCGCGGCGCAGCAGCGCGGCCAGGATGGCCATCGTGGCCCACATGCCGGTGCCCATGTCGATGAGCGACACGCCGACGCGCGCCGGCTCGTCACCTTCGTGGCCGCTGACGCTCATGATGCCGGTGAAGGCCTGCATCAGCGGGTCGTAGCCGGGCAGCGCGCGCATCGGGCCGACCTCGCCGAAGGCGCTGATCGCGTAGTACACGAGGCGAGGATTGGTCGGTCGCAGGTGTTCGTCGCCGAGGCCGCGCGCTTCGGCGCTGCCGGGCTTGAGCGAATGCACCAGCACGTCGGCACCGGCCGCCAGGCGCGCAACCAGCTGCTGGCCGGCCGCGCTGTCGAGGTCGATGCAGACGCTCTTCTTGTTGCGGTTCAGCGCCACGAAGCCGGTCGAGACGCCGGCCACTTCGGGCGGTTTCCACTGGCGCGCATCGTCGCCGCTGCCGGGGCGTTCGATCTTGATAACCTCGGCGCCGAGGTCGCCGAGGGTCTGGGTGCAAAACGGGCCGGCCACGTTTTGGGTCAGGTCGAGCACGCGGCAGCCGGAGAGAATGGCGTCGAGCATGTTCAATTCGGTGGGCCAAAGGATTACATGCGGAACACGCCGAAGTGCGTGTCGCGCGCCGGCACGCGGCCCGCCAGCTCCAGCAGCAAAGCCATGGTGTCGCGTGTTTCCAGCGGGTCAATCACCATGTCGCACCACAGGTTGGAGGCGTAGTTGTAGGGACTGGAAAAGCTCTCGAACTGCTCGCGTATCGGTTGCTTGAATTGCTCGCGTTCTTCGTCGCTCCAGCTAGTGCCCTCGCGCCGGTGGATGTTCTCGCGCACCAGGCCCAGGGTGGTGGCGGCCTGCTCTGGGCCCATCAGCGCGGCGCGGCCGGTAGGCCACATCATCATCACGTTGGGCTTGAACGGGCGCCCGCACATCGCCAAGTAGGCCGCCGCGTACGAGCCTCCGGTGATCAGCGTGTAGCGCGGCACGTTGGCCGAGGCCATGGCCGTCATGAACTTGGCGCCGTGCTTGGCAATGCCCTGCTGCTCCACGGCTTTGCCGACCATGAAGCCCGACACATCGGCCATGAACAGCAGCGGAATGTCGCGCTGGCAGCACAACTCAATGAAGTGCGCGCCCTTGAGCGCGCTCTCGGAGAAGATCACGCCGTTGTTGGCCAGAATGCCGATCTGAAAGCCCTTGATGCGAGCAAAGCCGCAGATCATGGTGTCGCCGTACAGGGGTTTGAACTCCTGCAGGTCACTGTCGTCGATCAACCGCAGCAGCACTTCGCGGTTGTCGGTCGGATGCCGGTTGTCGGCGCTGACAATGCCGTAGATCTCGCGCGGGTCATGGCGCGGCGGCAGCGGCGGCACCACGTCCCAGCGCTGCTTGGCTGCGGTACCGAGGTTGGCCACGATGCCGCGCACGATGGCGATGGCATGGCCATCGTTCTCGGCCAGGTGGTCAGTGACGCCGCTGATGCGGCTGTGCATCTCGCCGCCGCCCAGGGTTTCAATGTCAACCTCTTCCTTGGTGGCGGCGTACACCAGCTCGGGCCCGGCGAGGAACATCGCACCCTGGTTGCGCACGATCACCGCTTCGTCGCACAGCGCCGGGAGATAGGCGCCGCCGGCGGTAGACGGCCCGTGCACGGTCGCGATCTGGGTGATGCCCTCGGCCGACATGCGGATCTGGTTGTAGAAAATGGAGCCGAACTGGCCGTCGTCGGGGAAAATATGCGCCTGCTCCGGCAGGTTGGCGCCGCCCGACTGGACCATGGTGATGCACGGCAGCCGGTGCTGCCAGGCGAACATCTGGGCCCGCACATGCTTTTTAGCGGTGATGCCGTAGTAGGTGCCGCCCTTGACCGTGGCATCGTGGATCATCAGCATGCAGGCGCGCCCGCACACCAGCCCCACGCCGGTGATGATGCTGCCGCCCGGCGGCACGCCCTCGTACAGGCCGTCGCCGGCAAGCTGCCCGAACTCGAGGAAGGGCGAGCCGGGGTCGAGTACGGCAGCCAGGCGCTCGCGCGGCAGCAATTGCTTGCGCTTCTTGTGCAGCAGGCGCGCCTTTTCGGGGCCGCCGACCAGGGCACGCGTGCGGCGTTCATGCAGATCAACAATGCGCGTCTCGTAGGCTTCACGGTTGCGCTGGAACTCGGGCGAGTTCGGCGCGGCGGTGGATGTCATCAAGCTCATTTTGGCAGCCCCTAAAGTGGCTCAGTGTGGGTCGGTCATCAGGCGATCAGGCCTCCGCACGCAGCGCCGCAAAGCGCTGCAGGTGGTGGTCGGTGCTGCCCAACAGGTTGCAAAAGAGCGTGAGGCGGCGAAAGTAATGGCCGATGTCCAGCTCATCGGTCATGCCCACGCCGCCGTGCAGCTGCACCGCTTGCTGCGCCACATACCGTGCGCGTTCGCCGATGGCCGACTTGGCCGCCGACACGGCACGCGAGCGGGTGGCCGCATCAGCATGATCGGCATGCAGGGCCGCCATCAGCACCAGGGAGCGGCTGGCCTCGACCGCGGCGAACATGTCGACCAGCCGGTGCTGGATGACCTGGAAGCTGGCAATCGGCACGTCAAATTGTTTGCGCGTGCTGA
>JBFJZP010000482.1:0-3111 GCA_041622095.1 Burkholderiaceae bacterium
CCGCGGATATCCACGTAAACCCAACCCGACAGTCGCGCGTTCTCGCTGCGCAGCATCGGCGGGCCGTCTGTGATGCGCAGGCTGGCGACGTCTGACAGCACCAGCCGCGCGCCACGTTCGCTGACGATGGGCAACTTGCGCAGTTTCTCCAGCGAGTCGCGGATCTCGCGGGGATAACGCACACTGATAGGAAACCGCTGCAGCCCCTCCACGGTTTCGCCAATCGTGTCGCCACCCACGGCCGATGCGATCACCGACTGCACATCGGCGATGTTCATGCCGTAACGCGCCGCCGCGTCCCGGTCGATCGTCACATCGACATAACGCCCGCCGGTGAGCCGCTCGGCCAGGGCGCTGCTGACACCGGGAACGTCCTTGAGCAGTTTCTCGATCTCGCCACTGATGCGGTCGATGGTGGCCAGGTCTGCTCCGGCGACCTTGACGCCCACCGGACTCTTGATGCCGGTGGCCAGCATGTCGATGCGGTTGCGGATCGGTGGCACCCAGATGTTGGACAGCCCAGGTACCTGAACGATGCGATCCAGTTCCTCGACGAGTTTGTCTTGCGTCATGCCGGGCCGCCATTGTTCGCGCGGCTTGAACTGGATCGTGGTTTCGAACATCTCCAGTGGCGCCGGGTCGGTGGCGCTCTCGGCCCGGCCGGCCTTGCCATACACGCTCGCCACCTCGGGCACGGTCTTGATCAAGCGATCGGTCTGCTGCAGCAACTCGCCGGCCTTGCTGGCCGAAAGGCCCGGAAGCGCCGACGGCATGTACAGCAGGTCACCTTCGTCCAGCCGCGGCATGAACTCGCTGCCAATGTGCTGCAAGGGCCACAGGCTCGCCAGCAGCGCGACGACGGCGACACCCACCGTCAATTTCGGAACCTTCAGCACCAGGTTCAGCAGCGGCCGGTACACCGCGATCAAGGCCCGGTTCAGCGGGTTGGCCTGCTCGTTCGGAATGCGGCCACGGATCAGGTAACCCATCAGCACCGGGATCAGTGTGGCCGACAAGCCGGCGGCGGCGGCCATCGCATAGGTCTTGGTGAAGGCCAACGGGGCGAACAGGCGCCCTTCCTGTGCCTCCAGCGTGAACACCGGGACGAACGACAGCGTGATGATCAGCAGCGAGAAGAACAGTGCCGGTCCGACCTCGACGGCAGCATCACCTATGACGCGCCAGCGTGGCTCGCCAACCAGTTGCTCGCCCGGATGTTCATGCCCCCAGCGTTCCAGGTGCTTGTGCGCGTTCTCGATCATCACCACAGCGGCGTCGACCATCGCGCCGATCGCAATGGCGATGCCGCCCAGCGACATGATGTTGGCGTTGACACCCTGGTAACGCATCACGATGAACGCGACCAGGATACCCAGCGGCAGCGACACGATTGCCACGAAGGCTGAGCGCAGGTGGAACAGGAAGATGAAGCAGACAACGGCGACGACCAGGAACTCCTCCAGCAACTTATTGCCCAGGTTCTGCACCGCGCGCTCGATCAACCCGGAGCGGTCGTACACCGGAACGATCTCCACGCCTTTGGGCAGGCTGCCCCTGAGTTCCTGCAGCTTGACTTTGACCGCGGCGATCGTTTCGAGCGCATTCTTTCCAGAGCGCATCACGATCACCCCACCGGCAGCTTCGCCCTCGCCATCGAGTTCGCCAATGCCCCGGCGCATGTCCGGCCCGACCTGGATGCGTGCGACATCACCCAGTCGCACCGACACACCGGCATCGGTGCTGATCAGTGGCACCTGGCGGAAATCCTGCAGCGTTTTCAGGTAGCCCGAGGCGCGCACCATGTATTCGGCCTCGCCCAGTTCAAGCACCGAGCCGCCGCTTTCCTGGTTGGCGCGCCGCAAGGCCTCCAGCACGCGGGTATGCGGGATCTTGTAGGCCGCCAGCTTGTCCGGATCGAGCAGCACCTGATACTGGCGCACCATGCCGCCGACCGAGGCCACCTCGGCCACATTGGGCACCGACTTGAGCTCGAACTTGAGGAACCAGTCCTGCAGTGCGCGCAGCTGGGACACATCGAGCGAGCCGCTGCGGTCCACCAGCGCATACTGGTAAATCCATCCCACGCCCGTCGCATCAGGCCCCAGCTGCGCCTTGGCATTGGCCGGCAAGCGTGCCTGCACCTGGTTCAGGTATTCCAGTACCCGCGAACGGGCCCAGTACAGGTCAGTGCCGTCGTCGAACAATATGTAGACGAAGCTGTCGCCAAAGAACGAATAGCCGCGCACGGTCTTCGCGCCGGGTACCGACAACATCGTTGTCGTCAGCGGATAGGTCACCTGGTCTTCGACGATACGTGGCGCCTGGCCGGGATAGGTGGTGCGGATGATGACCTGCACATCCGACAGGTCGGGCAAGGCATCGAGCGGCGTGCGGATGACGGAAATCACGCCCCAGGCGCTGATCATCAGCGTTGCCAGCAGCACCAAAAACCGATTGCCGATCGACCAGCGGATCAGCGCCGCGATCATGGCTTGGCCCCGGCGCGCGCGGGCGCCGTCGACGTCGCAGCAGCTTGCCCGGGAGCCGGCGCACGCGGTCGCACGCTGGATAGCTGGGGCAGGCCATCGGCGTCCATGCCAAACGAGAACTCCACCGTATCACCGACCGCGACGCCGCGCGGCGCACCGGTGCGGGGCAACATGAAGTCCATCGTCATCGAACCCCACTTCAGCGACGGGATCGGTCCGTGCGACAAAGTCAGGCTGTCAGGTCCGATGGCCTCGACCCGGCCATTGCCCTCATGCTGCTCGGGGGCTGCGACGGTGGGCGCAGGCTCGGCGTTGAGCCGGGCCTCGACGCCCTTGAGACTGGCCTCCGAATCGATCAGGAATTGCGAAGAGACCACCACCCGCTGGCCAGCCTGCAGACCTTTGGTGATTTCCGTCTGGCCACCGGTCTCGATGCCTATCACCACCTCCACCGGGCGGAAGCGGCCATCCGGCAAGGCCAGCATCACCAGCGTGCGCTTGCCGGTCTGGATGATGGCTTCAGTCGGCACCACCAGCGCCCGGCCACCGCGCATGTCGGAGAACTGCATCTGCACGAACATACCCGGCACCAGTCGCCCGCCCGGGTTGGCCAGCTCCATGC
>JBFJZP010000483.1:0-3106 GCA_041622095.1 Burkholderiaceae bacterium
CTCGTTCCGCTGATATCGGTCGACATGGCCATGGGCCTGACGGTTGCCGGGGTCTTGATCTCGCTGCTGGAGATCGGCGGGGCCACGCTGGGCTTTGCCGCCGGCATGCTGGTCGACCGGCTGGGCGTGGCGCGCGTATTGCTGACCGGCATCGCCCTGCTGGTGGCAGGCAACCTTGGCGAAAGCCTGGCAACCTCGGTGGGTTTGCTGGTCGGGTGGCGGGTCTGCGAAGGGGCCGGCTACCTGAGCATCGTCATCGCCGCTCCGCTGCTGATTTTTCGCACCGCCCCGTCGCACAAACGCGCCGTGGCCCTGGCGCTGTGGAGCAGCTTCGTGCCGGTCGGCTTCGCGCTGGGTGCCATGGGCTCAGGTCTGATCGCCGACCTGCTGTCGTGGCGCGCCGCGACCTTGGCCTGGGCGCTGGCTGCTGGCCTGATGTGGCTGGCGTCGAGCCGCATGGCATTCGCCCCCTCGCCGTCACACGAAACACGCCGCCTGGTGATGCCGGGCTGGCGCATCTGGGCGCTGACACTGGCCTTCGGCTGCTGGGCCGGCTTTGCGGTCGGCACCATCGCCTTGCTGCCGACTTTCCTGGTGGAGCAGGCTGGCGCCAGTGCCGGCGTGGCGGGCTTGGTGGGCGGTGTATCGGCCTTCATATCGGTACTGGGCGTCGCGCTGGCGGCATGGCTGCGTCACCATGGCGCCCGTACCTCGGTCTGGACCACGGTCTCCATCGTATTGCCGGCCCTGATGTTGTTCGGCGTGTTCCGCGACGGCGCTGGCGTGATTGAAGTCACGCTGCTGATGCTGTTGCTCAACACCGTGTCCGGCATCTACTCCGGACTGGCCTTTGCGCAACTCCCGGTGCTGGCGCACAGCGACACCGAAATGGCGGTGGCCAACGGCCTGACACTGCAGCTCGGCGCCACCGGTTCCTTGTTCGGGCCGCCGCTGTTTGCGGCCTGCGTCGAACAATGGGGCTGGAGCGGAGCCGCGACGGCCGGCTTGCTGGCGTCGGCGCTCTGCCTGCTGCTGATGCAATGGGCGCGCCCCGCAATGCCGTGAACCGGCACCGCGTTATGAAATACTGGACGCTTCGGATCGTCACGCAAGCCCGACACTGAGGAGACACGTTCATGGCCAGTCCCAATCCATGGCGCCCGTTCGTTCCCGACCCGGCGCAAATGGCGCTCAAGCCCGCCGTCTCGGGCAATGCGATCAACGGCCTGGACGAGGCCGTGCCCCGCGCCCCGCGCATGGTCTATTGGGCACCCGACCCCGACGACATCCCGCACGGCGCGATGCAGCGTTGGTTCTACCAGGTCGATCCGGACAACCCGCATCTGGCCAGGGCGCGCGCGCAACGCGCCCTGCTGCAGCAGCAGCCGATCGCCGAACGTGCGGCTGCACCGGTGCAGCGCGCACCGCAGGACTGGACCGACGCGCTCAAGGCCTTCATCGCGACCGGCGAGGTCGACATGGTCGGTGTCGCCGCGATGGACCCGGCCTGGGTCTATGAAGGCCAGCAGGTCACGCAGTCGCGCATCGTGATGCTGGCCTTCGCGCACGACCATGCACAGATCCGCACCGCGCCGCAAGCCACTGCCGGCGCCGAGGTGGTGCGCCAATACGGACGTGCCGGCGCTGGCGCCAGGACCGTGGCCGGCTGGTTTCGTCAGCAAGGCTGGGACGCCGAACCCCTCACCGGCCCGATGACGACCAAGGTCGCGTTGATACCGCCAGCGGCCGCCTGTGGCCTGGGCGAACTGGGCAAACACGGCTCCTTGATCAATGCCGAATACGGCGCCTCGTTCCGCCTGGCGGCGGTGCTGACCGACGCGCCCTTGGCGCCGACACCGTCGCGCAGCTGGGGCGTCGACGACTTCTGCCGCCATTGCCGTGTCTGCGAAAACGCCTGTCCACCCGAGGCGATCGCGCCCGAAAAGCAACTGGTACGCGGCACGCAGAAATGGTATGTGGATTTCGACCGTTGCCTGCCGTTCTTCAACCAGACCCATGGCTGCGCGATCTGTATCGCGGTCTGCCCCTGGAGCCTGCCAGGCGCCGGGCTCAACCTGGCGCAAAAGCTGGCACGGCGAAACGCGCGGGCAAGCCATGGCGGCAAGCCGGCCTGACCACGCCGCGCCGGTGCTACGCGATCCTCAGGGACAAGCGTTGAGCTGCTGCGACGAAGCCTGGTAGGAAGCCGGCGAATCGATTTCGCGGTTTGCCGCGACGATGCCGTCCTGCAGCGACCGGGTCAAGGGTCTCAACACCGCGTCAACCTGCTGGCGCAAACCACTTTGAGCCTGCGCCAGCGATGTGAAATAGAACGGCCGGGCCAAGGCATTGCGCAAGGCCGGCTCCAGCAGCCGTGCACCGGCGCGCAAATGGCTGCGCCAGACCGCCACATGCTCCTGCTCATGGGCTTCGACAATCGCGCGTCGACATGGCTGCACCAATTCCCGCGCCAGGTAGACCGTCAGGTCCGACAAGCCGACCGTCACCTGCATCGACGGCACCACGCAAACAGCGCCGGCGGCGTCGGACAGGCTGACCGAATGCAGCGCATAGGCCATCCTCGCCTGGCCATAGGTCAAACCCTGGACCAGGTGGTTCGCGCTTGCCGCGCGTTGCGACAACAGGCGCAACTCGTCGCTGGAGCGGCTGTCGTCGCGTGCGATCGGGCGATCCGCGAACACCACCGTGAACTGCGACCGCGCCACCAGCGCTTCGCATTGCCGCACAAAGTCGGCGTCGGCCGCACCGGCCGGCGCCGCGGCAAGGCCGACGCTCGCGGCCATCAGGAGAGCGGGGACAACAGGACGCATGGTGGGCTACAACAAGGCTGAAAAAAGACGCGCCCTGCGGCACGGATCGCAGGCGGCGGCCGTGCAGGCAGGCAGCCGATGGCCAGGCTTGCGCGCTGCCCGGCACTATAGCCTCGGGCAGCCGGACTGGCTTAGACTGCGCAATCGACGCGGCCGATTGCGGCCATCCCGCACGATCCACCCCGCCCACTGCCCGACCCCGCACTGCCATGAAGATCACCCATATCGACATCATCGAAGCCGTCGTTCCCTTCACCGACGGCGGCGCCGCCGGC
>JBFJZP010000484.1:0-3105 GCA_041622095.1 Burkholderiaceae bacterium
CAGGCCAGAACACCAGAAGGAGCGAGACAATCCATGAAAGCGACAACTGACTACCTGATGCTCATCGACGGCGCGTTGAGCGCGTCGGCCAGCGGTCAGTGGCTGGAATCGGTCAATCCATCCGACGAATCCTCCCTGGGACGGGTGCCCATCGCCGACGCGTCCGATGTGGACCGTGCGGTGCGCGCCGCCGCGCGTGCGCAACCGGCATGGCAGGCCCTGACCGTCACCGAACGTGGCGCCCTGCTGCGCGAGGTTGCGCGCCGCCTGCTGCAGCGCCAGGATGAGATCCTGCGGCTCGAGGTCATGGACACCGGCAACACCATCGGCAAGATGGCCGGCGACCTCGGCGCCGCCGCTGGCCAACTCGACTACTACGCCGGGCTGGGACTGGAGATCAAGGGCGAGACGATTCCCGCATCGGCGCATGCGCTGCACCTGACACTGCGTGAACCGTATGGCGTGGTCGGGCGCATCGTGCCGTTCAACCATCCGATCTATTTCGCCGTCTCGGCACTGGCGGGCCCGTTGACCGCCGGCAACACGGTCCTGGTCAAGACACCCGATCAGAGTCCACTGTCGGCCACCGCGCTGGGCGAAGTCTGCCGCGACGTTTTGCCCCCCGGCGTCGTCAACATCGTAACGGGTACCGGTGCCATCAGCGGCGACGCGCTGGTGCGCCACCCGCTGGTGCGGCGCATTGCCTTCACCGGCTCGGTGCCGACCGGACTGGCCATCCAGCGTGCCGCCGCGGAGGTCTGCGTCAAGCACATCACACTGGAACTCGGCGGCAAGAACCCGATGATCGTGTTTCCCGACGTACCCCCCGAGCAAGCGGCCGATGCCGCGGTGGCCGGCATGAACTTCGCGTGGCAAGGCCAGTCCTGCGACTCGACCAGCCGCCTGCTGGTACACGCGTCGATCCATGACGAGGTGGTCGAACGCATCGCCGCGCGGGTCGCGGCGCTGCGCCTGGGCGACCCGCTCGACCCGCTGTCGCAGATGGGGCCGATCAATTCGCGCCGCCACTACGAACGGGTCATGCATTACGCGCGCGCCGGCAGCGAAGACGGAGCGACGCTGGTGTATGGGGGCAAGCGCCCGCCCGGTGCGCAGTTCGAGCGCGGCTACTGGATCGAGCCGACGGTTTTCTCCGGTGTCACGATGGACATGCGGGTCGCCCGCGAGGAGATTTTCGGCCCGGTGTTGTCGATCCTGCACTGGAACGACGTGGACGAAGTGGTGGCCATGGCCAACGCCACCGAGTACGGTTTGACCGCCGCGATCTGGAGCCAGGACCTGCAGGCCGCACTGTCGATGGGCCGGCGCATCGACTGTGGCTACGTCTGGATCAACGGCAATTCGGCGCATCACCGGGGTACGCCTTTTGGCGGCACCCGAAATAGCGGTGTCGGGCGTGAGGAATGCCTGGAAGAACTGCTCAGCTACACCCAGACCAAGGCCATGCACATCGCTCTGCGCTGAGCGTGGCAGGGCACCAAACTTGCACGCTGCGCTGGTTTCAGCGTGCTGGCGGCGGATAACGCAGCCGCACCAGGCTGAAAAGCGCAGCGGCGCCCGCGAAACCTGCAGCCAAACCCAACGCAAGCACCGGTCCGCGACCATGCTCGGCGCCGGCCACGGCGAATATCAGTCCGACGATCACCGCCCCGAGCGTCTGCCCGGTCAGGCGCGCCGATCCGACCATCGCGCCCGCAGCCCCGGCTCGGTCCAGCGGCCCGCTGGTCAGGATGGTGTGGTTGTTCGGCGACTGGAACAGCGCGAATCCGACCCCACACAGTGCCATGCGCCAGCCAATGTCCAGGACAAGCGCGTCGGCGTCCAGCAGCGCCAGCAACGCCAGGCCGCAGGCCAGCAGGAACAATCCGATGCCGCCGAGCAGTCCGCCGGGATACCGACCAATCATCCGGCCGGCCATCGGCGCCACCAGCACCACCGCGGCAGGCCAGGCCGTCAGCAGCAAACCGGCCTGTGCCGGACTGCGGCCCCAGTCCTCGATCAGCAGGAACGGCAGGGCCACAAAGGCCAGTGTCTGCGCCGCGAAAGATGCGACCGACGTACAAATCGACAGGGCAAACACCGGCAATCGCAGCAGATCGATCGGGAACAGCGGGCGCGGCAAGCGCCACTGGCGGCGCAGGTAGATCCATCCCGCACACACGCCTGCACCCAGTAGCAGCACCCCGGTCGTGGAAATGCCCGGCCCGGCCCCCGCCCGCTGGCCCAGCGTCTGCGCGCCGAGAAACACGAGCGAGAACATCAACACATTGAGCAACACGTCACGCGGCTGCACGCCGGATGCCAAGCGCACGCCGGGCCGGTTGTACGGCAAGGCCGCCCTCCCGATCACCAGCACCAGCAGCCCCAATGGCAGGTTCGGAACAAACAACCAGGGCCAGGACGCGACCGAGAGCACGGCGGCAGCCACCGATGGCCCGGCAACCGTCGAAGCCGCCACCACCGCAGAATTAATCGCGATACCACGCCCGAACTGATGCCGCGGATAGATCAGTCGCAACAGGGCGCCGTTGACGGCCATAACCCCCGCAGCACCGAGGCCTTGCATGCCACGGGCCGCGGCCAGCATTGGCAAGGAACGCGCAAACAAGCACAACAACGAGGCCAATGTGAACAAGGCCAGTCCGCCCAGATAGACCCTCCGGTAGCCGATGCGTTCACCCAGGGCGGCGAGCGGCAACAACATCGAGAGTGCCGCAAGCTGGAAGGCGTTGACGACCCACACCGAGCCGGCCGCGCTCGAGTTCAAGTCACGCGCAATTGCAGGTAGCGCCAGGTTGACTACGCTTCCGTCGAGCGCCGTCAGCACGATGCCGAGCAGCACCACCGCCGCAGCGCGGTAGCGTTCGGGCACGGGCAGGCCGTCGGCCTCGTCGGCATTCGCTGGCGACGTCAAGACCCTGGCCTCGCGTGAAACCCATGCCAGCGGGCGATGGATCCATCCGCGCTCATGCCGACGACACCGAGGCTGGTCCCGCGAGCGTCGACGTCGGGCCACGCTGTCCTTGCGCCACTGGGCCGTCATCCACCATGATCACAACGGTTCCCAGCACGCCCAGCAACGCG
>JBFJZP010000485.1:0-3104 GCA_041622095.1 Burkholderiaceae bacterium
GCTTGAGTCCTGCCATGCGCGCATTGCTGCAATACACGCTGGATCTTTTCGGGCCGCAGGCCGACCCGGTACAGGGTGCGCCGCGACCGGTAACGGCACCAGGTGCGGGACCGGCCAAGACACCAAGGGTTTCGTCACCAGCCGCCACGGCGCCAGGTGACGCGTCGACCATGGTGTCGCGCCACCCGCAAGCCAACCGCGAGACGCGGCTCGGGGGCGCACCGATTGCCTATCTATTCAAGCGCGGCAAGCGCCGTACGATCGGTTTCTCGGTGAGCCATGACGGCCTGGTAGTGCATGCGCCGCAATGGGTCAGCCTGACCGATGTGCAATCCGCTCTGGAGGAAAAGGCCCGCTGGATCCTGCGCAAACTGGTGGAGACACGCGAACGCCATGAACGCATGGCCGGCAACCGTATCGAGTGGAAGGATGGCGCTGTCCTGCCGTTCCTCGGCGAGCCCTTGCAGGTGGTGCTGGCCCCGCAGCATGTGTTCGAAGGCATCGGCGCGGTGTTGGACCCTGGCGGCATGGACGATTCCGGCGCGGTGCGGCATCGGCTGCAACTGGGCTTGCCGCGCCATGCCACTGCGGAGCAGATCCGCGATGCAGTCCAGGCCTGGCTGATGCACCAGGCCAAGCGCGTGTTCACCGAAAGGCTGGACCATTTTGCGCCGCGGTTGCAGGTGCAATGGCGCAAGTTGTCGTTGAGCAGTGCCGGAACCCGCTGGGGCAGTGCCCGGGCAGACGGCGCGATCCGACTGCACTGGCGGCTGATCCATTTCCGGGCCAGTGTGATCGACTATGTGGTGGCCCATGAATTGAGCCATCTGCGCGTGATGGACCACAGCCCGCGGTTCTGGGACACCGTGCGCACCGTCGTTCCGGACTACGAGACCCTGCGCGGGCAACTCAAGGACGAGGCGGTTCCGACCTGGTCCTGAGTCGACCGCCTGTCCGCGGTCAGGCCGCAGCCGAAAAGCGGTAGATCTGGTCCGGGTCCAGCCTGCGGACCAGTTTGCCCTCGTACCACAACGCATGCAGATGGGCGACCGCCTCGCCCATCGCGAATGTCTTCTGGTGCAGATCCAGCGGACGACGGAACATGATCGGCAGGATGTCGGCCGCGCAATGCGGTTTGTCGGTGCAAGCCTGCATCACCTCGGACAGGCGATCGCGGTGGTGGTCGTGCAACTGGCCGATCCGCACATGCAGGCCGGTGAAAGGTTTGCCGTGTGACGGCAAGGTCAAGGTATCTTGCGGCAGCGCGCGAAAGCGGTCGATCGAGTCGAGAAACAGCTTCAGCGGGTTGGCCTCGGGTTCGACTTCATAGACGCTGACATTGGTCGAGATCCGGGGCAGCATCATGTCGCCGCCGATCAGGACCTGCAAGGCATCGCAATACAAGGCGATATGTTCCGGCGCATGGCCGTAACCGCTGATGCATTGCCACTGCCGTCCGCCGATGGTCAGCAGGTCGCCGTCCGCCATGCGGTGATACTGCTTCGGTACGCTGGGAACCAGGCTGGGGAAGTAGCTGCCGCGCGCCTTGATCTGCTCGACCGAGGCCGGATCGTTCAATCCATGGGACGCAAAGTATTCTGCCGCCGCATCGCCGCCGAATCCCGATGGCCCGAGGGCACCGAGACGTGCCACGTTGTAGTCGGTCGCGCTGATCCACAGGCGCACGTTCCAGCGGGTGCACAACCAGTCCGCCAGGCCGATATGGTCCGGATGCATGTGGGTCGCGACAACACGCAGTATCGGCAGCCCGCCGAGCTGGGTCGCGAAGATCTGTTCCCATTGCGCCCGGGATTCGTCGCGCGCAATGCAGCAGTCGACGACTGTCCAGCCCTGGCGGCCATCGAGTTCATCGCGCAGCAGCCAGAGGTTGATGTGGTTGAGCGCAAACGGCAGCGTCATCCGGATCCAGCGCACACCGGGAGCCACCTCCAGGGTCGTACCGGGATCCGGCATCGTGTCGCCCATCGGGTAATGCAACTGGCTTTCGAGTTCGTTCATCCCATGGCCCCGAGTATTTGACGTTTACGTAAACGTCAGTTTTAATCGGGCATTGTATGAAGAGCGAATCGCCGACGCTGTCACCTATGCTTCTCGCCGCTGATTCCCCGGTTTGTCTTGCACTCGACATGGCTCAACAATTCACCATCAGTGATCTCGCGCGGGAGTTCGATCTCACCACCCGTGCGATCCGTTTTTATGAAGACATGGGTCTGTTGCAGCCGCAACGCGCCGGACCCGGCGGGCGCAGCAGGGTCTACAGCGCGCGCGACCGCACCCGGCTCAAGCTGACGTTGCGGGCCAAGCGTCTCGGCCTGTCGCTGACCGAGGCACGCGACATCATCGACATGTACGACAGTCCGCGCGACACGGTGCCGCAGTTGCGCAAGTTCCTGACGGTGCTCGCTGCGCATCGGCAGGCACTGGAGCAACAGATGGCGGACCTGGTGGCCAATCTCGATGAGGTGAAAACCCATGAGAAGGAGGCCCGGGCCCTGCTCGCGAAGGCAGAAAAGCGGGCCAGCGTGGGTTGAGACAAGGCAAGGACCTGGCCCCGGGGTGACATCTGCACCGAGTTCCGACATAATTGACGTTTACGTAAACGTCAACTAACTACCCCCGACCCATGAGCGACTCCGCCAGCGCCGATTCATCCGATCCCGTTCTGTTCCAGCGCGTTCTGGCCAGCTTCGAGCGCCAGGGCATGATGGTGCATCTGGGGGCCCGCTTGTTGCGGGTCGGGCCGGGGGAGTGTGTCGTGGAGTTGCCATATTCGGACCGGGTGACGCAGCAACAGGCGGGATTTCACGGCGGTGCGATGGGGGCCTTGGCCGACATCGCCGGCGGTTATGCTGCGCTGACCGTCACGCCGAACGATGCCGAGGTCACGACAGTCGAGTACAAGATCAATTTCCTGGCCGCCCAGCGCGGCGGCCGGCTGCGTGCCACCGGCCGCGTGCTGCGTGCCGGTCGCCGCATCATCGTGACCAGTGCGCTGGTCGAACACCTGTCAGACGACGGAAAATCCACGGATTGCGCTGTCATGCAGCAGACTCTGGTGCCGGTGCCGAAAACTTATTGAACCC
>JBFJZP010000486.1:0-3103 GCA_041622095.1 Burkholderiaceae bacterium
AGGAGATTGTGTCCGGCTCGCTTGCACTGATGGTGCTGATCTGGATGTCCTTGAGGAGCCTCGCACCACCGTAACCCAAATTCGAATCAGTCATACAACGGTCTATCACTACCGCACCGCGGTCAGCCTGAGTCCGCGCCGGCTGATGCTGCGTCCCAGGGAAAGCCGTGAACTGCAACTCATGTCGCACGCCTTGAAAGTATCGCCCGACGCGACGATAGCGTGGGCGCTCGATGTCTGGGGCAATGCGGTCGCGACGGCGTCGTTCAGCGGCAAGACAGACCAGTTGCGGATCGAAAGCAATGTTTAACTGGACCTCACCGGCAACCCTGGCCGATCTTCAATATTGCGGTGACGGCCCTCAACTATCCCTTCTTCTATTCGAACGACGATCGGGCCGATCTGGGCGCGCTCGCGATCCGGCAGTACCTTGTCCCGATGGGGCGCCTGCAGAAGTGGGCGCGGTCATTCGTGCGCGGCCCCTCGCCCGACACGCTGGAATTGCTCAAGGCGATCAGCCACGGTGTGCCCGAGGCCTTGCAGTACGAGGTGCGCGAAAGCGAAGGCACCCAGACGCCGATCGAATCGCTCGACCGGGGCAGGGGTTCGTGCCGCGACTTCGCCATACTGTTCGCCGAGGCGGTGCGCAGCCTGGACATCGGCGCGCGTATGGTGTCGGGTTATCTGTACGATCCGCACAGCACTGCAACGGGTTCCGCGGGGTCCGGCTCCACCCACGCCTGGGCGGAGGTCTATGTGCCTGGCGCTGGCTGGATCAACTTCGACCCGACCAATCGCAGTATCGGCGGATTCAATCTGGTTCCGGTCGCGGTTGCCCGCGACATCACGCTGTTGATGCCGGTGTCGGGCAGTTATGCAGGTGCGGCTGACGCATTTGCGGGGATGGAGGTCGAGGTCCGGGTGACCTGAGCGATCCCGGCGTCGGACGATTCCAGCTGTCGATGGGTTCAAGGAACGCATGGCTCGGCTACCGGCTAGCGCTGATTGGGCACCCGTACTGGACCTGCCGGAGGATGCCGGTTTGCATATGGTGACCCTGACCCATACGCCAGCCGCCGCGCATGCCTGGTACTCGCTGCGCGTTGGGGCGGCAGACTGGAAGCGTTGCCATGCAAAAAGGCAGCATCGACGCCTGGTGGCCGAGATCCGCGCCTGGACGATATGTCCGCCGACGCTGCGTGGCGCTCCAATGGCGGCAAAACGCGCATCGGTGCCGTGCCTCCATTGGCGTCTTGGGTAACGAACCCATTGTGCAGCGTGGGTAATCTGCGCAAGCACCTACCACCTGGCGACTCAGGGCCTGGCCGCAACGGCGAAACGGGCGTCGATCTACAAGGACGAGAAGTTTTCGGATCACGTGCCGTTGACGATCGAGTACGACTTCAAGCTTTGAACTCGTGTTTCGAGGGCAGGGGTCTAACTTTCTGTCGCCAACACGTTGTCGCGCAGCCCGGCTGGATGGTCCGCCATCTGGCAATGACATGCTTGTAACTGGCAAAGGCTGCATCGCAGCATTCGGCGACCAGCTGACCTTGACCTACGTCAGCCGGGTACCCGCTTCAGACTGGCAGGCGACGTTCGACTTTCGAAACTGCCGGCTCCAGACCGGTCGTTCAGGCATACCTTGGAAGGTCGGCAATGTGGCGCCAGTTCTCGAACTCGATCACCCGCACCCGGCGCGGAGCGGTCCGCGCCCGACGATTACTCGACGTCAGCAATCCCTATGCATGGGGCCATCGCAAATGGAACCTGCGGGCGCTTGCTGGCCGACGCGGAACGTCCCGGACTTGCCCAGTTCTCTACCAAGGCAGGGCACTTCCGTTCTCATGCAGGAAGCGACCCGTCGTCTCGACGTGGAGTTCGTCGATGCGCTGCAGCAGTCCGGCCGCAGACTCGCTGGGGTCCAGGGCACCCTGACCGCCCGTCATCTCGGTACGGACGGCGCCAGGGTGCAGGATCACGACCGCGATGCCCCGCGGCTTGAGGTCTAGGGCCAGCGAAACACCCGCCGCATTCAAAGCCGCCTTGCTCATGCGATAACCATAGAAACCGCCGGAGCCGTTGTCGCCGATCGAGCCCATGCGGCTGGACACCAAGGCCACCTTCGCGCCTTGTCGCAGCCGGGGCAGCAGAGCCCGGGTCACGAACAGCGGCGCCAGCGCATTGACCTGGAACTGCGCCGACACATCTTCCGGGGTGGTGCTTTCCAATGAGGCGAAGCGGCCGATGCCGGCGTTGTGCACCAGCAGTTCAATGTCATCCTGGCCCAGTTGCGCCGCCAGTTTCGGCCCGGCCTGCGGATCGACGACATCGATGCCGCTCACGATCCGCGCCCCCAGCGCCTCCAGTGCGGGAGAGCTTTGCCGACAGACCGCGACCACCGTGGCGCCGCGCGACCGCAGAAGACGGACGAGCGCAAGCCCGATGCCGCGGTTGGCTCCCGTGACCACTGCTGCACCCATGCGCTGGTTCCTCTTTGGATGGATCATTTCCGCGCCCTGGGCGCCTTGACTTTGACTATATCTCGGGACGACTGCGCAGCCACGTTCTGCTTGAGTTCCTGGTACGTGCGCATCACCAGGTCGCGGAACCAGCGGCTGCCCGGGTCGTTCTCCAGCCGAAAGCTCCAGATGAACGAGAACGCGCTGGGTGCGATCGGCATCGGCGCCTCCAGGGCCACGAGGTCGAAGCGATCCATCACGCCGTCCATGACCAGCGGAGTCATGGTGGCCAGCAGATTGGTCTGCGACAGCAGAGCGGGGATCTGCGAGAAGTTGGGCACCGTCGCACCGATGGTCCGTTCGACCCCCTGCCTCTGCGCTGCGATCTCCACCTGGCTGCGCACGCGCTCGCCCAGCTGGACCACGATGTGCGGCCAGCGCGTCCAGGCGGCGGCACCCCAGGTCGCGATGGCGGGGTGGCCCTTGCGCGCGAACGCCATCACCGCCAATTCGCCGGCATCGGCACGCCGCGTGCCGTCGGGAGTCTGCGTTCTGGACTCCACCAGCGACAGGTCGATCTGCGCGTCGGCCACGGCCGCAATCGTGGCTGCGCTGGGGGCCAGCCACTCGATCGTGACACT
>JBFJZP010000487.1:0-3102 GCA_041622095.1 Burkholderiaceae bacterium
GTGAAGACGGCCGGCACCACCAGCAGGCTGAGCACGGTGGAGGTGATCAGGCCGCCGATCACCGCGATCGCCATCGGCGAACGGAAGCTGGCATCGGCCACACCCAGGCCGAGTGCGATCGGCATCATGCCGGCGCCCATGGCCAGCGTCGTCATGACGATGGGACGGGCCCGCTTGTGGCAGGCGTCGAGCAAGGCGTCGACACGCGACAGGCCGTGGTCGCGCCGCGCGACGATGGCGTATTCGACCAGCAGGATGGAGTTCTTCGTCGCGATGCCCATCAGCATGATCAGGCCGATCAGCGAAGGCATCGAGAAACTCTTGTCGGCAATCAGCAGACCCACGAACGCACCTCCGAGCGACAACGGCAAGGCACACAGGATGGTGACCGGATGCAGGAAGTCCTTGAACAGCAATACCAGCACGATATAGATGCACAACACGCCGGTCAACATCGCCAGCCCGAAGCTGGCGAACAACTCGCCCATCACCTCGGCATCGCCGATCTCGATCACCTTGACGCCGGGTGGCATCTTGCGCACCGACGGCAGCTTCTCGACCATCGCCTTGACGTCACCCAGCGGCAGGCCGGAGAGTTCGATCTCGAAATTGACATTGCGCGCCCGGTCATAGCGGTCGATCACCGCCGGTCCGCCGGCCATCTCCACCGTGGCCACCTGCCCGAGCATCACCGGCCCGCGCGTGCCCGGCACCGTCAGGCGTTCGAGCAGTTGCAGGTCTTGCCGCGCATCGTCCTGCAGGCGCACGACGATCGGCACCTGGCGCTGTGACAGATTGAGCTTGGGCAGCGAGACATCGTAGTCGCCCAGCGTCGCGATGCGCAAGGTGTCGCCGATTGCGGCACTGGTCACGCCCAGGTCGGCCGCCTTGGCGAAGTCCGGCCGCACCGCGATCTCCGGCCGGATCAGGCTGGCACTGGACGCCACGCTGCCCAGGCCGGGAATCGTGCGCAAGTCGTTCTCCACCGCCAGCGCGGTGCTCAGCAAGGCCTTGGGGTCGTCGCCGGTGAGCACCAGGATGTATTTCTCGCCCGATCCGCCGAGCCCGACCTTGCTGCGTGCGCCGGGCAATTGCTCCAGTGCGGCGCGGATCTGGTTCTCGATGCCTTGCTTGCGTGGCCGGGTCTTGCGTTCGGTCAGCTGCACCGTCAGCGTGGCCTTGCGCACCTCGGACGAGCCCTGCGGCGCGAACGGATCGGCGCCGGCCGAGCCGCCGCCGATCGTGGTGTAGATGCTGCGCACATGGTCCACGCCCATCACCAGCTCGCGTGCCCGCTCGGCGCTGCGCCGGGTCTGCTCCAGCGTGGTTCCGGGCGGCAACTCCAGGTAGATCTGCGTCTGCGAGTTGTCGTCCGGCGGGATGAAGCCGGTGGGCAGCAGCGGAATCAGGAACAGCGAGCCGACCCAGAACGCGATCGCACCCAGCAGCGTGATGAGCCGGTGGCGCAGGCACCAGGCAGCCCAGCGCATGTAGATGCCCAGCCAGACCGGCTCCTTGTGCTCACCCTTGATCGGCTTGAGCATGTAGGCTGCCATCATCGGCGTGAGCATGCGCGCCACCACCAGCGAGGCGACGACCGCCAGCGACGCGGTCCAGCCGAACTGCTTGAAGAACTTGCCGGCGATGCCGCTCATGAACGCGGTGGGCAGGAACACCGCGACCAGCGTGAAGGTGGTGGCGACCACCGCCAGCCCGATCTCGTCGGCCGCCTCCATCGCAGCCTGGTACGGCGTCTTGCCCATGCGCAGGTGGCGCACGATGTTCTCCACCTCGACGATCGCATCGTCGACCAGGATGCCGACCACCAGCGACAAGGCCAGCAGCGTGATCACGTTGACGCTGAAGCCGAGCAGGTACATGCCGGCAAAGGCCGGAATCACCGACAGCGGCAGCGCCACCGCCGAGATGAAGGTCGCGCGCAGGTTGCGCAGGAACAGCCAGACCACCAGCACCGCCAGTGCCGCACCTTCGTACAGCAGGTGCATCGAGCCGGTGTATTCCTCCTGCACCGGATCGACGAAGTTGAACGACTCGGTGAACTCGATGTCCGGATGCGCGGCCTTGAGTTCCCGCAGTGCCTGTTGCGCGGCGGCGCCGACCGCCACCTCGCTTTCGCCCTTGCTGCGCGAGACCTCGAAGCCGACCACCGGCTGGCCGTTGAGGTAGGCGGCGGATCGTGGCTCGGCAGTCGTGTCAGTGACGCTGGCGATCTCGTCGAGCCGGATGCGCCGGCCGTCACCGAGCGCCAGCTGGATGCGGCCGAGCTGCTGCGCGGTCTGCACCGTGGCCAGCGTGCGCACCGGTTGTTCGCCGCCGCCGAGGTCGACGCGACCGCCGGCGCTTTCCATCTGCATCTGGCGCAGCTGGCGCGAGACGTCGGCGGCGGTGATGCCCAAAGCCTGCAGGCGCGTCGGATCGATCGCCACGCGCACCTCGCGCGTGACGCCGCCAACCCGGGTCACGCCGCCGACACCGCGTACCGCCAGCAGCCGGCGGGTCACGTCGTTGTCGACGAACCAGGACAAGGCTTCGTCGTCCATGCCGGCATTGCCGTTGCGCGGAATCGAACGCACGGTGAAAGCCAGCACCGGCTGGGCTGCCATGTCGAGCTTGTTGACGACCGGGTCGCGCAGGTCGCCGGGCAGGTCGCTGCGCACCTTGTTGACCGCCGAGCGTACGTCGTCGACCGCCTCCTGCACCGGTTTCTCCAACCGGAACTCGGCGGTGATCGTGACGCTGCCGTCCTGCACCTTGGTATAGATGTGCTTGAGGCCTTGCAGCGATGCGACCGAGTTCTCGATCTTGCGCGCCACCTCGGTCTCGAGCTGGGCCGGTGCCGCGCCGGGCAGCTGCGCGCTGACGGTGACCGTGGGCAGGTCGATGTCCGGGAACTGCTGCACCTTCATCGCGTTGAACGACAACAGGCCGGCGAAACACAGCAGCACGAACAGCATCACCGCCGGAATCGGATTGCGGATCGACCAGGAAGAAACGTTCAGCATGGGGCTGACCTCAGCGCGGGGCCGATGCGGCGGCGGCCGGCGCGGCCGTCGGCGCACCGTTGCCGTCGACCACCCGCAC
>JBFJZP010000488.1:0-3098 GCA_041622095.1 Burkholderiaceae bacterium
GTCAACGCCGGGCATGACCTCAACCGCGACAACCTCACCGCATTCCTCAAGGGTGTTGCCGGTGTGCAGGAAGTCTCGATCGGTCATGCATTGATCTCCGACGCGCTCGAGCTCGGTTATGCCGGCGCGGTGCAGGACTACCTGCGCTGCATCGCGCGCGCATATGCCGACGGGTCGGGCCGCGCATGATCTACGGCATCGGCACCGACATCTGCGACATCCGGCGCATCCGTGCCAGCCTGGAGCGCCACGGCGAACGGTTTGCGCGCAAGATCCTGAGCGACGCAGAGCTGGCGACCTGGCAGGCGCGCAGCGCGCGCTGGCCGGAACGCGGCATACGTTACCTGGCAACCCGTTTCAGCGCCAAGGAGGCGTTCAGCAAGGCGGTCGGCCTGGGCATGCGCATGCCGATGACCTGGCGCCTGTGCGAGATCGACAAGCTCCCGGTCGGCCATGCGAATGCCGGCAAGCCCTGTATCGTGCTGCATGGTGCGCTCAAGCAGTGGTTCGATGCGCAGGGTTTGCAGGCCCATGTCAGCGTCACCGACGAGAGCGAATATGCGGCCAGTTTCTGTGTGGTCGAAACCCGCGCTTGATCCACGGCAGATACCATCCCCCATGCCCGCGACCGGGCGCACCCACTTGATTGCGAATCCCGATGCAAGCCCATTCCCCCCTGATCATCGACATCCCCGGCCTGCAGTTGTCGGCGGTTGACCGCCGCCGGCTGCAGCATCCGCTGGTTGGCGGCATTATCCTGTTCGCCCGCAACTGGGCCAGCCGCCAGCAACTGACCGATTTGTGTGGCGAGATCAAGCGCCTGCGCGACGACCTGCTGATCCTGGTTGACCATGAGGGTGGCCGGGTGCAGCGCTTCAAGACCGACGGTTTCACCCATCTTCCGCCGATGCGGATCCTGGGCCATATGTGGCAGGGCCGTCCAGGCGCCGATCCACGGGCCAGTGCCCTGGAGGCGATGCGTGCGGCCACCGCATGCGGTTATGTATTGGGCGCGGAGCTGCGCGCCTGTGGCGTCGACCTCAGCTTCACGCCGGTGCTCGATCTGGACCACGGCCCCAGTGGCGTGATCGGCGACAGGGCGTTCGCGCGGGATGCGGCCGTCGTCAGTGTGCTGGCCAAGAGCCTGATGCAGGGCCTGCTGCAAAGCGGCATGGCGAACTGTGGCAAGCACTTTCCCGGCCATGGTTTTGTCGCCGCGGACTCGCACACCGACATGCCGATCGACCGGCGCAGTCTCAAGGCGATTCTGGCGGACGATGCGGCGCCGTATGGCTGGCTCGGCACGGCGCTCGACAGCGTCATGCCAGCCCATGTGATCTACCCGAAGGTGGACTCCCGGCCGGCCTGCTTCTCGGCGCGCTGGTTGCAGGAGGTCCTGCGCGGGCGACTGGGATTCGCCGGAGCGGTGTTCAGCGACGACCTGAGCATGGCCGGCGCGCGGCAGCTCGATGGACAGGCGGTCAGTTACACGCAGGCGTCGATCGCTGCGCTGCAGGCCGGCTGCGACATGGTGCTGCTGTGCAACCAGTGTCTGGACGGCAATACCGCGATCGACGAGCTGATTGCCGGCATGACGCAGGCCTTGCAGGTGGGCATGTGGCACCACGCTGCGGCCAGCGAGCAGCGTCGCCTGGCATTGTTGCCACCGGCTTTCAACTGCGACTGGGATGCGCTGATGGTGCAGCCCTTGTACATGCGCTCACTCGACTTCGTTCCCTGAGCCCGGCCGTGGCCAGCCCCCCGGCGCTGCGGGTCAGCGCCGGGGGGCCGGTCCGCTTGGATGCGTACGCGCCAGCAGCCGGCGTTGCGCCAGCCGGCGAGCCGATCCGAGTGCCAGCAGCATGATGGTCACCAGCGCACCGAGTTCGGTGCCGCCCAGGGCGCCGCCGCCACCGCCGGAGCCCGGCGCCACGACGCTGATGCCGACATAGCGTGTCTCGCCATTGAGCAGTCCATCGCTGGGGGTGATGCCGATCGTGTACTGACCGACCGGACCGGCATTGTCCCAGGCGAAATCGCCGCTGCTGGAGTCGAAGGTGGCGCCGCGGGGCAGGGTGCTCGCACTGAAGGAGACGACGTCGCCTTGCGCGTCGCTGGCCGTTGCCGTGAAGCGCAGTTGACCTCCCAGCGCCACCGCCAGGGATCCGATCTCCGCCATCTGCGGTGCGGTGTTGTTCGACAAGACCGTCAGGTCCACATGCGCAGAGCGGCCGTTGAGATCGGTCGCCTCGAATCGGAAGACCAGGCTGTTGCCGATCGGCGGCACGACAAACCTGGCATTGGCGCTAGCGGCATTGATCAAGCTCACCGTGGTACCCCCGATCTGGTGCCAGGAAACCGAGGCGATGCCCAGGCCGAAGCGGGCCATGGTGGCGCTGCCGCTCAGCTGCACCATCGTGCCTTGCAAGGCGATGCCGGCGGGTGTGTAGCCGGCGGAGACCAGCGGGGCATCGTCCGCCAGCACGTCGTCGACCGCCGCGCGCGCATCGAGCAGGCCGGCGCCACAGGTCAGCCGCGCGGCGCAATAGGTGCCCGCCGGATGCGGCCGGGCCGAATTGACCAGGCGTGACAACAACTCATCGGGCGTGATGCCGGGCTTGCGCTGGAACATCAGCGCCGCAAGCGCCGAGACATGTGCGGTTGCCATGCTGGTGCCACGTTTGGCCTCGATGCTGTCGAATGCGGGTATCGTCGCACCGGTGTTGCTGGTCGAATAGATCAGGGCTCCGCTGCCGGTGATCTGCGCGCCGTTGCCACCACCGGGCGCGCTGATCGCCGTGCCGACGCCGATATTGGCGTAGCGGGCGTTGTCGCCATCGATGGTATGGGCCGTCACACCGATGACGCCCTTGCAGTTGGCCGGTTGCAGGATCACTTGGGCGCTGTCGTTGCCGGTGGCAGCCACGATGACGCTGCCGGCTGCACGCACTTCGGTCACCGCGTCCTGGAATGTGGGCGAGCAGTTGCCGGCGCGGCCCAGGCTCATGTTCAGCACCTTGGCCACCTGGGTGTTGGTCGGCACGCCGGGAACCGGCAGGCCGACCGCCCAGCGCATGCCGGCCGCGATGTCCGACACA
>JBFJZP010000489.1:0-3093 GCA_041622095.1 Burkholderiaceae bacterium
CACGGTGGCCGCCTTGTTGCCATCCCCCTTGCCGACCTGGTTGCCCAGCACGCCACCGACAACCGCCCCGACGATGGTGCCGGCTCCGATGCTGGTGTTCGGCTCCTGCCGCACGAGGTTGATCGATTGCACAACGCCATAACGCGCTGACGTATTGCTGCTGGCAACCGGATGACCGGCCTGCGTGGTGCTGGCCGGCTGGTTGCCCTGGATGTTGGTCGTGCCGCAGGCGGCAAGGGACAACATGGCAGCGATGCCGGCAGCGGCGGTGAAGGTACGTAGATGGGTCATGGTGTTCTCCGTGGGGTGGTGCACCCGACGGCGAATACCGCAGGTGAGGTGAAGCCATTGTCCGAAACAACGCGCGACTTGCCCATGGAACAAGCGCCACTCACGCCGTCGGACAGTGGCGCGCGGGTCGTGGCGCAACTTCCTACGTGCCCGTTGTGCGGCGCTCGACGGGTGGGGCCAGCGAACGCGCGTGTGTCGGGCCCGGACAGACCCTTCCGTGCGGGCTGGGTAGGCGGCCTCCTACACATGGCTGGCGCATGTTCCGGCCAGATGTCGGCGTACCAGGCCGTTCCCTGATGCACTGCCTGCTCGTTAGGATGCAGGCATGGCGCAGGCTGCTGTCCGCGCCAGTGTGCGGCGCAGTGAAATTGGCAACATTGCGTCGCCGGCCTGTTCTCGTTGTATTACCGCCTGAAGGAGACGGAATGGATGTCCTTGAAAAATTCCAGTCCGCGATCGCCACAGGTGAATCGCTGAACTGGCCACAGCTGTGTCGGGAACTGGACGCGGAACACGCGGCGACGCGATCGACCGAAGTGCGTGAGCGATTGCTGGCGCTGTTCTGCGTGATGATGGACATGGTCGAGCGCGTCGAGATCAGCGCTGCGGCAATGGCCACCTTCCGGACTGGCCGGCGCCACCACTATCAGCGCCTGTTGCTGCGCGAGGCCGGTCCGGCCGGGCGTCGCAGCCGCAAGGCCCTGCTCGACGTCACGGCGCGCGAGGTCCTTTGCGGCCGCATGACGCCGGACGACGCGATGCTTCTTGTTGCCAGTACCTTGGCTTCCCAGCCAGCGCGGCCAAAGCCGATCGCCCTGGCGCTCGTGCCAATGCCTCAGACGCAAGCTGAAACGGGCGCATGGAGAAAACTCCGCAGTTCGCTGGCCGCGCTGCTGAACCGACCGCTTTTGTTCCCGCGCAAGGCGACAAACAAACGCATGATCTGAGAGATCTCGCGTTGCGGCGGCTGACACAGGCGAAATCTTCTTGTGCGGCGACCTCCGCGGCAGTCAACTGCGGCGGCCGAGATCCCTCTCCATGGCCTGCAGCGCAGTCGCCATCGATTTGCGCCGGGTTTCAAGCGCCTCGGCCCCGGATTCTGGAATTGCCGACCCGCGCCGCCATTTTCTGCAGCGCCGGCGCGGTGCCGCGCACGCGTTTCACGGAGGCGCCGTGAGCAGGGCCAACTGCTGACGGTGGTCGTCTGCCGCCGACGTGATACGGGGCTCGAAGCGCTGGCGGAATCCGTCCAGCACTTCGGGCCAGAAGTCGAGGTGCACATCCGGATTCTCGAGCGCCTGGCGCGGCGCAACCTGCCAATGGCCCCGTCTGCCGGCCCATAGCCTGCCCGGGCTACCCGACAGCCCTCATCTTTCAGGATTTCGGCTTACTGCTCTCCGGGTCGTACAAGGGTCGGTATCCCACCGCCTCGACCCTGACCGGATAGACATCCGCAAAATACTGGATCTGCAGTTCTCGCCCCACCTGGCAATAGTCGTGCGGCAAATACGCCAGCGCAATGTTCTTGCCGATGCTCGGCCCGAAGGCGATGCTGGTGGTGTACGAGCGCCGGCCCAGTTCGTCGACCAGCGTGGCGCCGGTTTCGGGATCCATGACCGGCAGGTTGCCCAGCGGGTAACGTGCCACGCCGGCACTGTCGATGTTGCTGGTCATGACCAGGGTGCACAGCATCGCGGGCTGGTGTTCGCGCTCGCGGAACTTCATATGCGCCGCCTTGCCGTGGAAATCGGCGGCCTTCACCTTCGGCCTAGCCAGGTCGCATTCGAACAGGTTGTATTCGGTCAGCAGGTCGGCGTTCTGCAGGCGCAGGCTTTTTTCCATGCGCCGGCTGTTCGCATAGGTCTCCACCCCCACCGGCGTGACGCCCAGGCCGTGCAGCGCATCCCACAGGGCCAGTCCGTCCTCGTATTTGAAGTGCAGTTCCCAGCCCTGCTCGCCCACATACGAGATGCGGAAAGCCAGCACCGGCACGCCCTTGATCGTCAGGTTGCGCAGCGCCGCGAACGGGAAGTTCTCGTTCGTCCAGGCCTCGGGTTCGTCGGCGATCTTCTGGATCGTGGTGCGGGCGTTGGGCCCCCACACGCCCAGGCAGCCGTATTGCGTGGTGGTATCCGTCACCTTGACGTTGGCGCCCCGGTCCTGGGCCATGCGGCGGATCCAGGTCAGGTCACGGTGGCCTGCATCGGCGCCGTCGACCACGCGGTAGTGCTCAGTTCCCAGGCGCAGCACCGTCAGGTCGGCGCGCACGCCACCGGTGGCTTCCAGGAAGTGGGTGTAGATGCCCTTGCCCACCGGCGTGTCGCCGCCGACCTTGGCCACGCAGATGTATTCCATCAGGTCCGCGGCATCCGGGCCTTCGACGTCGATCTCGGCAAAGTGCGAGACGTTGATCATGCCCACGTCTTCCGACATCTTCAGATGCTCGGCATTGGACACACGCCAGAAGTGGCGGTTGTCCCATTCGTTGGCCCGCACCGGGACCTTGGCGCCATAGACCTCGAGCAGATGCTCGTTGCTCGCATAACCATGCGCACGTTCCCAGCCGGAAAGCTCCATGAAATAGGCACCGAGTGCCTTTTCGCGCTCGTAGAACGGGCTCTTGAAAATGCCGCGCCCGGCGCTGTAGGGCTCGCGGTTGTGCACCGGCGGGTTGTAGATCTTGAAGGCACCCTCGTAGCAGCGGTCGTGGATGTATTGCTCGTCCTGCTGGTACGGATAGGTGCGGGCCACGTCGATGCGGGCATGGTCCAGATGGGTAAAACCGTCGGTCATCCAGTCGGC
>JBFJZP010000490.1:0-3086 GCA_041622095.1 Burkholderiaceae bacterium
GCCACCAGATCGCCCATGTCCTCGGCGGCCGACACGCGGGTGATGATCACCGCGGCCGAGGTCGACAGCAGCAGGGAAGGGATCTGCGCCACCAGGCCGTCGCCGATGGTCAACAGCACGTAGTTGCGCGCCGCCTCGGACACCGCCAGGTCGTGCTGCAGGGTACCGATGGCGAGCCCGCCGATGATGTTGATGAACAGGATGATGATCCCCGCCACGGCGTCGCCGCGGACGAACTTGCTGGCACCGTCCATGGCGCCGTAGAAATCGGCCTCCTGGGCGATCTCGGCGCGCCGCGAGCGGGCCTCGTCCTGGTTGATCAGGCCGGCGTTGAGGTCGGCGTCGATCGCCATCTGCTTGCCCGGCATGGCATCCAGGGTGAAGCGTGCGGTGACCTCGGAGATGCGCCCGGCGCCCTTGGTCACCACCACGAAGTTGATGATGACGAGGATCGCGAACACCACCAGGCCGACGGTGTAGTTGCCGCCGATGACGAACTCCCCGAAGGACTCGATCACCTTGCCGGCCGCGCCGGTGCCGGTGTGCCCGTCGAGCAGGACGACCCGGGTCGAGGCCACGTTCAGGGCCAGCCGCAGCAGTGTTGCGACCAGCAGCACGGTCGGAAAAGTCGCAAAGTCCAGCGGTCGCAGGACGTAGACCACCACCAGCAGGACGATCAGCGACAGCGCGATGTTGAAGGTGAAGAAGACGTCCAGCGCGAACGGCGGCAGCGGCACGATCATCATCAGGAGAATCGCGATCACCAGCAGCGGGGCGCCCAGCCCGCGCCGGCCGACTTCCCTCAAATTGCCCAACAGCAGCGTTGCGTTCATGGTTCGTCTCTGCGGTACTTGCGTTCGATTTCTTCAGGCACCTGGGGGTCGGGCGCGGCCGGCGGCTCGCTGCCCTCGCGGCGGGCGCGCTTGAGCTGGTAGACGAAGGCCAGCACCTGCGCCACTGCCAGGTACAGCGCCTCGGGGATCTCGCGGCGCAGCTCGGTGGTGTGATAGAGCGCCCGCGCCAGCGGCGGCGCCTCGACGATCGCCACCTCGCGCTCGCGCGCGATCTCGCGGATGCGCAGCGCGATCAGGTCTGCACCCTT
The DNA here is from genome assembly GCA_041622095.1 of Burkholderiaceae bacterium. GTDB lineage: Bacteria > Pseudomonadota > Gammaproteobacteria > Burkholderiales > Burkholderiaceae_C > CAISIP01. Next base: position 1,103 of record JBFJZP010000490.1, read on the forward strand.
GGCCAGCACGATCGGCGCACGCATCCTGGCCTGGTCGTAACGCAATGCCACCGCGTAGTGGGTGGGGTTGGTGATCACCACGTCGGCCTTGGGCACGTCCTCCATCATGCGGGCCTGCGCCATCTGCTGCTGCAGGCTGCGGATGCGCGCACGCACCTCGGGTCGGCCTTCGGTGTCCTTCAATTCGTCGCGCACCTCCTGGCGGGTCATGCGCAACTGTTTCTGGTGTTGCCAGATCTGGAACGGCACGTCGACGGCGGCGATCAGCACCAGACCGCAGGCCAGGGCCAGAAACGACCAGGCGAACAGCGCGCCCGCGCCGGCCAGCCCCGAACGCAACGGCGCCAGCCCCAGGCGCAGGAAATCGTCGCTGAGCAGCGCGAGCAGAGCGGCGGTGATGGCGGCGACGACCAGAAACTTCAACAGCGCCTTGAGCAGCTCCACCAGCCCGCGCAGCGAGAAGATCTTGCCCAGGCCCTTGACGGGGTCGAGCTTCTCCCATTTGAAGGTGAGCCCCTCGCCGCTGAACACCCACCCGCCCAGGGCCACGGGTGCGAGCACGGCGGCGACCAGCATCAGGGCCAGGAAAGGGGCGATCACCCACAACGCCTGCCAGATCGCCTCGCCGAAATGGCGAGCCGGTGCACTCTTGTCGGTGAGCGCGGCCAGGGGCGGTCGCAGGCTGTGGATCAACACCGACTCGAGGCCGCGGATCATTTCCGGGCCCAGGATCAGCAGGGCGCCCGCGCCCAGCACGGTAACCGCCATGGCGTTGAGTTCCTTGGAGCGCGGAACCTGCCCTTTCTGGCGCGCTTCGCGCAGCCGTTTCGGCGTGGGCTGTTCGGTGCGTTCCTGTGCGCTGTCGTGCTCGGCCATCGCTCAGACTCCCAGCACCTGGCCGATCAGCAGGTAGCCTTCTTCGAGCAAGGCCACGAAGCCCGGGACGAGCGTCGGCAGGCTGAGCAGTATCAGAATGAAACCGGCCAGCAGGGTGACCGGGAATCCGACCGAGAAGATGTTCAGCTGGGGCGCAGCCCGGGTCATGACGCCCAGCGCCAGGTAGACCACCAGCAAGGCCGCGACCATGGGCAGGGCCAGCTGCACCGCACCGGCGAACATCCGCGTGGCCCAGGCGGCGATCGCCCACAGCGCGTCCGGGTCCAGCCCCAGCGGCCCGACCGGCAGCCACACGAAGCTGTCGCTCAGCAGGCGCACCAGCATCAGGTGCCCATCGAGGCCGAGAAACACCAGGATGCCGAGCATCAGCAGGAACTGCGACACCACCGGCACGTTGACGCCGTTCTGCGGGTCGATGATCGAGGCGAATCCCAATCCCATGGTCGTCGCCATGGTTTCACCTGCAATCACAATGGTATTGAACACCAGCTGCAGCACGAACCCCATCGCCAACCCGATCAACACCTGCTGCATGGCGATCAGCACGCCGGCCAGCGAAGCCGGCTCCACCGGCGCGCTGGGCGGCAGTACCGGCATGAGCATCAAGGTCAACACCAGCGTCAGCGCGATGCGCACCCGCACCGCGACCAGGCGGGTGCCGAACACCGGCGCCGCCATGAAGGCGCCGCCGATGCGCAGAAACGGCCACATGAAGTCGGCGACCAAAGCGTTCAGCTCCGCCGCCGTGGTAGTGATCATCGGCTCACCCGATGACGCTTGGGATGCTGGTGATCAGTCGCCGCGTGTAATCGATCAGCAGGTTCAGCATCCACGGACCGGCGATGGCCAGCGACAGGGCCAGCGCCAGCAGCTTGGGGATGAACGACAGCGTCTGCTCGTTGATCTGGGTCGCGGCCTGGAACATGCCTACCAGCAGCCCCACGCCGAGCGCCGACAGCAACATGGGCGCCGCCAGCAGGGCCACCACGTGCAGTGCCTGCTGGCCGATGTCGATGACTATGTCCGGTGTCATGGGCTGTGCTCAGGTGTAGAAGCTTGCGGCCAGGGTGCCCATGATCAGCGACCA
>JBFJZP010000491.1:0-3072 GCA_041622095.1 Burkholderiaceae bacterium
ATCAGCGGAACGAGCGCCGACATCTTGCCCAGTTGCGCTGCCGCAAGCACACCCAGCGCGTACAACCAGGCGATCTGGCGCCAGGCGTGGTTCATCGTGTTTTCTTCTTCCTTGTTGGCAACCGGCAGTCTACTTGCCGGGCCGCGCGGATCGGGCAAAAGGAGGGGCGGTCGCAAAGCACCATCCGCTGTCGATGCTGCAACCCAAGGTCGGGCTGCCGATCCGGATGTCGAATGCGAGGGGGAGGAGCGCGTTCCAGACCGCGATGCAGGGGTTCGTGTCGTCGGGCCGTGCAAGCGGGGCGGTCACCGCCCGTGACCTGCCAGCGAAAGGGAGCGGCGCACTCAGCGGCGTTGGCGCGCCTGGTCGTACTTGCGCCAGTAGTCGAACTCCTCGGCGTGCAGCTCGATGTCGACCTCCATCACCCGCGCCTGCAGACGTTCCTGCACGTCGCTGACCGCCTGGTTGTAGACCGACGGCCCGACTTCATCGAGGAAGAAGCCGAGCAGAGCGGCCGCCGCCACGTTGCCGCTGCGTTCCTCCGTATTTTCGGCGAAGTAGCGCTCGATCGACGCGATGGCCTGCTTTCGCGTGGCGTCGGGGAGTGTGATGGTCATGGGGCAGTGTCCTGTGGAAACGGTGCTGCCGGCGCCTGGCGGCGCCGCGCCGCGGCTTCAGGTCTGGCGGGTATCGGGGTCGCCGCAGGCGAGCCGTCGGCGCCGCCGCTTGAACCAGGTCCAGCCGTGCCAGATCAACGAGATTACGCCGTAGGACAACAAGCCCATCAATGTCGCGAGAATGGCCAGGCCCAGCAGCAGCGGTTTGCCCAATGCCGATATCCGCTTCCACAAGGCCTGCTCCTGGTGCGGCAACGCGGGCTTGTGCAGGTCCGGCGGCGGCGCGGCGATCGGGTCGGCCCGCGGGTCGCCGATGATGCGGTGCCCGAGCTGGTAGGCCATGTAATACAGCGGCCCGAAGGTCAGCGGATTGGTCACCAGCGTGCTGGCGGCTGCGGCCGGAACATTGGCGCGCAGCAACACCGCGGCGCCGACCGACAGCGGTATCTGCGCCACCGGCACCAGCAGGCCGAAGAAGATGCCCAGCGCCACGCCCATGGCGACGCCACGACGCGACCAGCGCCACAGGCGCGGTCGGCGCAACCAGGGTCCCAGCCAGCGCAACCAGCGGTTGTCGCGGATCTGGGCCCGGGTCGGAATCATGGCCCTCAGGCGCGCGAGCCACACCATGTCGGTTCTCCGGTCGGGCAGGGTTCAGGTATCGATGCGTTCATGCTCATGACCATGTCATATTGCCATGCTCGGGTGACGGTGGCGCGACGGGTACAGGCGCCCGGGGTCAGGTGTCATCCGGCTCGGCTGGTTGGGCTGGCGCGCGTTGCAGGTCCAGGTGGATATCGCGGGTGCCATCGGAGCGGTCGCCACCACTGTCGACGAATCCCAGGTCTTTCTGCAGCGCCAGCATCCGCGTATTTTCGTTCAATACCGTTGCGACCAGGCGCTGGGTGCCTTGTGCGCGCAGGGTACGGATCAACTTGTCCATCAATATGCCCCCCAGGCCACCGCCCTTGAGGTCCGAACGCACGATGATGCCGAACTCGGCGCAGATGTTGTCCGGGTCGGCCACCGCCCGTACCGTGCCCAGCGTCTCCTCCTTGCCTTCGGGCCCGGTCGCCACCGCGATAAAGGCGATCTCGCGTTCGTAGTCGATCTGTGTCAGGCGCGCCAGTTCGCTCGGCTCGATGCTGCGCCGGCTGTAGAACACCCGCATGCGCACATCCTGCGGGTCGAGCCGCGACAGGAACTCCAGGTGCTGGGCTTCGTCGCCCGGGCGGATCGGCCGCAGTGTCAGGTTGCGCCCCTGCCAGGCGACGGACTCGATCAGCTCCGCCGGATACGGACGGATGGCGAAGCGGTCGGCGCCGCCGGGTGTACCGCTGCGCACGCGGATCCGTGCGTCCAGCGCCACCGCGCCGTCCGGTCCGAGCAACAACGGATTGATGTCGAGTTCGACCAGTTGTGCGATGTCGGCCAGCATGTGCGAGACCGCGACCAGCACCGCCAGCAGCGCATCCTGGTCTGCCGCCGGAGTATTCCGATAGGCATCGAGCAGCCGCGCAACCCGGGTCGATCGCACCAGGGCACGGGCCAGTGGCCGGTTCAGCGGGGGTAGGCCGATCGCGCGGTCGGCCACCACCTCGACCGAGGTGCCGCCGGAGCCGAACAGCACCACCGGGCCGAATACCGCATCGATACTCGCGCCGACGATCAGTTCGCGGCTGTGCGCCATGCGCACCATCGCCTGGACCGTGAAACCTTGCACCTGCGCCTTCGGCCGCTCGCGGGACACCCGGGCGAGCATCGCCTGGGCCGCCTCGAGAACCGCATCCGCATCGGCCAGGTTGAGCGCGACGCCGCCGACGTCGGACTTGTGCGAAATGTCGTCCGACAGGATCTTGAGCACCACCGGAAACCCGATTGCCTGTGCCGCGGCGACCGCCAGTTGCGGCGAATCGGGTACCACCCGGGTGGTCACCACCGGAATGCCATACGCATCCAGCACCGCCTTGGCCTCGGGTTCGCTGAGCATTTCGCGCCCCTGGGCCAGTACCTCCTGCACCAGTTGCCGTACCTTGGCCGTGTCCGGCGCCGGCGCGGCCCGATCGGCCGGCACGACCGCAGGCGCCTCGAGCAATTGCGCCTGGTTGCGCCGGTAACGCACCAGCATCGAGAACGCGCTGACCGCTTCTTCCGGCGTCTCGTAGTTCGCAATGCCGGCGTCCTGGAACACCTGGCGGGCCTCGGCCACGGCGGCCTCGCCAAGCCAGCACGACAGCAGCCGCTGGGGTTGGCGCTTGACCAGCGGAACCAGCGCCTGGGCGATATCGGTACTGGGCACGATGGCGGTCGGTGCGTGGATGAACAGGATGGCTGTGTCGTCCGACCCGGCCTGCAGGGCTTCGAGCGCCTGCACGTAGCGCGCGACCGGCGCGTCGCCGATGATGTCGACCGGATTGCCATGGGACCAGTTGGCCGGCAAGACCGCATCGAGTGC
>JBFJZP010000492.1:0-3067 GCA_041622095.1 Burkholderiaceae bacterium
AAAGAAGATCACCGACAGGCCGGCCGCCAGCACCAGCAGCGAAGTGCCGAGATCGGGCTGCTTCATGATCAGTCCGACCGGTATGGCCAGCAGCACCGCGCCGACCGCGAAATCGAGCGGACGCAACTGGCCCTCGCGCTTCTGGAACCACCAGGCCAGCATCAGCGGCATGGCGATCTTGAGGATCTCGCTGGGTTGTATCGTGACGCCCAGATTGAGCCAGCGCGTGGCGCCCTTGCGCGTGATGCCGAACAAGGCCACCGCGATCAGCAGCGCCACACCCGCCACATACAGCGGCACCGCAGCCGTCATCAGGCGTTGCGGCGGGATCTGCGCCACGATGAACATGATGCCGGCGGCAATCAGCATGTTGCGGCCATGGTCGTTGAACCGGGTGCCGTGATCGAAGCCGGACGAATACATGGTCAGCAGGCCGGCGCCGGCCAGCATCAGCACGGCAAACACCAGCAAGGCGTCGAATCCGGTGAAGAGCGGGGCGATGCGGCGCCAAAAGGACGGTTTCTCAAATACTGCGGCCATGGCGGATTATCCCGCCAAGGGCGGTCGCCGACCTGGCCTGCCTATGATGGCGCCATGTCCCGACCCGCCCGCACCACCCATTTGTTGTATCTGCACGGTTTCCGCTCGTCGCCGGATTCGGCCAAGTCGCGCATGATGGCGCAGCGGGTCGCGCGTGAGCATCCGGCCGTGAGCTGGTGGTGCCCCCAATTGCCGATGTCGCCGCGACTGGCCATGGAGCAGGTGCAGGCGGGTGTCCGCGACTGGCCACGCGCGTCGATGGCGGTGGTCGGCTCCTCGCTTGGCGGCTTTTACGCCACCTGGCTGGCGGAGCAGGGCGGCTGCAAGGCGGTGTTGCTCAATCCGGCGGTGTTTGCCGCGCGCGACCTCGCCAGCCAGGTCGGCAGCCATGTGGCCTGGCATGACCCGACGCAGCAACTGGTGTTCGAGCCCGGTTTCGTCGACGAGTTGCGCGCCCTGGAGTCCGGTGGTCCGACCCGGCCCCAGCGTTATTACCTGCTGGCGGCCAAGGGAGACGAGGTGCTGGACTGGCGCGAGATGACGGCGCGGTATCCTGGCGTGCAACTGCAACTGCTCGAAGGCAGCGACCATGGCCTGAGCGATTTCGACCGGCATATCGACGGCGTCATGCGTTTCCTGGACCTGGCCTGAGCCGGTGTTGCGCCCGGTTACCGGGCAGGCGCGCCGGCGCGCCGCAGGTTTGCAGAGACAATACCGGCCATGTTTGTATTGTTTGAAGAAGCCGGCAAGTTCCTGACCGGCCGGGTGTTGTCCCAGTCCGACACGTCGGCCCAGGTGGAGCTCGACAGCGGGAAACGCGCCAAGGTCAAGTCGGCCAATATCCTGGTCACGTTCGAAAAACCGGCGCCGGCCCAGCTGATGGCGGCCGCACGCGCGGTCAGCGAGGAGATCGAACTGGACATGGCCTGGGAATTCGCGCCGGACGAGGAGTTCGGTTTTGCCGATATCGCGCGCGAGTATTTCAGTGACAAGGCCACGCTGGAGCAGCAGGTCGGCGCCCTGATCGCGGTGTTCGAGGCGCCGCATTATTTCCGGCGCGCCGGAAAGGGCCGTTTTCGCAAGGCCGCCGCGGACGTATTGGCGCTGGCCCTGGCGGCGCTCGAGAAAAAAAAGCAGGTTCAGCAACTGATCGAGCAATGGGTGGCGGAGCTCTCGGCGGGTCGATGTCCCGATCCGGTGCGCGAGCACTTGTACAAGATCCTGTTCAAGCCGGACAAGAACGCTCCGGAGTACAAGGCGGTGGTCGAGGCCTCGCGCGCGACCCATCTTGCGCCGCTGGACCTGCTGCAAAAAGCCGGCGCGATCGATTCCGCCTACCCGTTTCACTGGCGCCGCTTCCTGTTCGAGAATTTTCCGAAAGGTATCGGGTTCCCCGACCTGCAGGCGCAATCCATTCGCGAGGAGTTGCCCCTGGCGCCGGTGCAGGCGTTCTCGATCGACGACTCCGGGACGACCGAGATCGACGATGCGCTGAGCCTGCAGGGCCTGGGCAGCGGCACGGTGGTGCTGGGCATCCATATTGCAGCGCCGGGCCTGGCGGTTCAGCCGGGCGACGCGATCGACCAGCTCGGCCGTGCCCGCCTGTCCACGGTGTACATGCCGGGCTTCAAGGTCACGATGTTGCCGGACGCGGTGGTCCAGACCTATACCTTGCTGGAGGGACGCGACTGCCCGGCAGTCTCGCTGTATTTGACGCTGGACGAATCGACACTGGCCATCACCGGCAGCGAGACCCGGCTCGAGCGGGTGCCGATCACTGCCAACCTGCGCCACGACCAGCTCGACCAGGTGGTGACCGCCGACTGGTTGCAGCAGCCGGATTTCCAGCATGCTGCGGGCATCGATCCGCTGGCGCCGGAGCTGCGCACGCAACTGGCGTTCCTGCACCGGCTGGCCGAGCACCTGAAGGCGCAACGTATCGTCGTGCGCGGCAAGCCCGAGACCTTCAACCGGCCGGATTACAACTTCCGCCTGGTCGGCAACGACGGCGCCGAGCCGAAAGGCAGCGAGACGGTGCAGATCTCGGTACGCCAGCGCGGCGCGCCGCTGGACCTGATCGTGGCCGAGGCGATGATCCTGGCCAACAGTACCTGGGGCAACTGGATGGCCGAGCTCGGTGTGCCCGGCATCTACCGCAGCCAGGCCAGCCTGGCACCGGGCGTCAAGGTCCGCATGGGCACGCGGGCTTTGCCGCATGCCGGCATCGGTGTGCCGAGTTATGCCTGGAGCACCTCGCCGCTGCGCCGTTACACCGACCTGGTCAACCAGTGGCAGATCATCGCCTGCGCACGCCACGGGCGCACCGCGGCGCTGGTCGCGCCGTTCAAGCCCAAGGATGCGGAGCTGTTCTCGATCATCTCGGCCTTCGACGCAGCCTACAGCGCCTACGGTGCGTTCCAGGGTGCGATGGAGCGCTACTGGACGCTGCAATACCTGATGCAGAACCAGATCACCGAGCTCGATGCCGCGGTGTTCAAGGAAAACATGGTGCGGGCCGAGACCTTGC
>JBFJZP010000493.1:0-3053 GCA_041622095.1 Burkholderiaceae bacterium
CACCAGCGGCAGGATGCTGGCATACAGGCCGACCTGCGGCGGCAGACCCGCCAGCATGGCATAGGCCAGGCTTTGCGGAATCAGCATCACGGTGACGATCAGGCCTGCGGTCAGGTCTCCCGCAAACCATGCAGCCTGGTAGTCGCGCAACCAGGCGGGCAATAAGGCCGGTTTCAGCGCGCGCCCTCGGTGCGCAGCGACGGCCGGATCCGGGTCAACCAGTCGTACAAACCCATGCCGGCCAGCATCGCCACCACGAACACCAGCGCCTTCGGCTCGCCGGCGCCCAGGCTTACCAGCGCCGGACCCGGGCAGAAGCCGGCCAGGCCCCAGCCGACACCGAACACCAGGCTGCCGAGCACCAGCTGGCGATCGATCTGGCCCGGCTTGGGCAGGTGCATCGCACCTCCCAGAAAGGCGGTGGTGCGTCGCTTTGCGATGGCAAAGGCGAACAGGCCGACACCAATCGCGCCCCCCATCACCAGCGCCAGCGACGGATCCCAGGCACCGAACAGATCCAGAAAGCCGATCACCTTGCCCGGATCGGTCATGCCCGACAGGATCAGGCCGATGCCGAACAGCAGGCCTATGGCGAACTCAATCAGACGATTCATGTTTGTCTCCGAAAAAAGCGGGTTCAGGCCAGCAGATGGCGCACCAGGTACACCGTCAGGAAACCGGCACCCATGAACGACAAGGTCGCGACCAGCGAGCGCGGCGACAGCTGCGACAGACCACAGACGCCATGCCCGCTGGTGCAGCCGGAGCCGTAGCGCGTGCCCACGCCGACCAGCAGGCCGGCGAGCACCAGCAAGACCCATCCGGCATCGATACGCGGCACCACCGGTTCGGTAAACAGCGCATACAACCACGGGGCGGCAAACAGGCCCACCAGGAAGGACAGGCGCCAGCTCGAGTCCCCCGGCTTGCGCGCGAACAGGCCGCCGACGATACCGCTGATGCCCAGCACCCGGCCATTGAGCAGGACGAGCAATGCTGCCGACAGCCCGAGCAACACGCCACCGATCAGCGAGGTCCAGGGGGTGAAATTATTCCAGTCGATCGTCATGCGCGGGTCTCCGGCTCAGGGTTGCAGAATTGCTGGTGCAGCGTCTGCATGACGGCTTGCGCCTGCGGACTGTCGATGCGGTAATAAATGGCCTTGCCGTCGCGCCGGGTGCTGACCAGCCCCTCCTCGCGCAGCACGCCGAGTTGTTGCGACAAGGTCGGCTGGCTCACGCCGACCTGCTGCTCGAGTTCGCCCACACGTGTTTCGCCCTGCGCCAACTGGCACAGGAGCAACAGGCGGTCGGGATTGGACAACACCTTCATCAGGCGGCAGGCCTGATCGGCCGCCGCGCGCAACTCGGCGATGTCGAAAACATCGGGGTCTCGCACCATGGTGGCACCCTCCAGTTTGCAAAGGCACCATCATAGTTTACGCAACGATAGTTTGTCGACAGACAAACTATGAAGGGCGCAACTGTGGCAAGCCGGCGGCGACCGGCTCCGCACCAGGCCTGCGCACAGGCTTACCTGCCGACCCCAGCCCGCCTCAGCGGATCTTGCCGAGCATGGCCTCCATGTGTTCGAGCATATGGGCCACGCTGTCCTTGGCCTGCGCGTCGTCGCCCAGGCGCTCGCCGAGTTCCTGCTCCATGAAACACACCGTCATGCGCACATAGGCGCTGTCGAGCGCCTTGCGCACCGCCGACATCTGGCCGGCAATCGTCAGGCAGTCGTCGCCCTCCTCGATCATGCGCTGGACACCGCGCAACTGGCCTTCGGCACGCTTGAGCCTGTGCAACAGGTCGGTGCGTGTCTTCTGGTCTTTGAGCATGGTCATGGCGCAGTTCGCCGCGACGCGGCTGTCAGGAATGGAACGCGCCATTATCCGATCACTTCAGCTGCGTGCCGCTGGCGTCGAACACCTGCACCGCGATCGGAATACCCGCTCCGACACTCTGCGTCACGGTGCAGAATGCCTCGAACTGCGACAAGACGCGGTCCAGGTGCTGCAACTGGTCAGCTGCCACACCCAGCGTCAAGCGCACCTGCATGCCGAGCACGCGCAGGCGGTTTTCGGCATTGCGCCCCACCTCGGCTTCGACCTCGCAGCGGATCGGCTCGGGCTGCTGCTTGAACTTGCGCAGCGCAAACAGCAGCGAGTCGCTCAGGCAGTTGCCAACCGACGCGGCCAGCAACTGCACCGGCGACGGTCCGGCGCCCTGGCCCAGCGGCGGCGGCTCGTCCGCCAGCCAGTCGGGCGCGTCGCCGCCGAACTGCATCGTGAACTGGTAGTCCTGGCGCTGGACCAGGACCACCGTCTCGTTGTTGCCTGCCATGGCTCAGGCCCGGCCGGGTGCTTTTTCCGGCACGCCGAGTTTCTTCAGGATGAAGCCCAGCGGGCAGACATTGCTGAAGCCGAACTGGAACAGGTTGGCGCCGACAAACGCGGTGAACGCCAGCCACCATTGGCTGACGAATACCGGGCTCTCGGGAGCACCGAGAGCCAGCGAGATCAGGATGAAAAGTCCGGCAAAGATGCGGATATAGCGTTCGACAGTCATGGAATAACTCCTTGGGATTGCTCAGTCAGTGGATGCAGCGGCTACGCGCGCTGCGATGCGGCGCCGAAACACGGCGTAATACAGGACCGGAATCACGACCAGCGTGAGCAGCGTCGACACGAAGATGCCGAAGATCAGCGACACCGCCAGGCCATTGAAGATCGGGTCGTCCAGGATGAAGAAGGCGCCGATCATCGCCGCCAGGCCGGTCAGCACGATCGGTTGTGCGCGCACCGCGGCCGACGACACCACCGCCTGCTGGAACGGCACGCCGCGCGCAACTTCCAGCTCGATGAAGTCCACCAGCAGGATGGAGTTGCGCACGATGATGCCGGCCAGCGCAATCATGCCGATCATCGAGGTGGCGGTGTATTGCGCGTCCAGCAAGGCATGGCCGGGCATCACGCCGATGATGGTCAGCGGGATCGGCGCCATGATCACCAGTGGCGTCAGGTAGCTGCGGAACTGCGCCACCACCAGCAG
>JBFJZP010000494.1:0-3036 GCA_041622095.1 Burkholderiaceae bacterium
AGGTAGGGGTCGTCGTCGTCATGGCGCACCACGTCGGCCGGTGGTACGACCGTACCCTGGACCACGTTGTCGGTGATGTCGAGCAGGCCGGACAGGAACAGCCGGTAACAGGCAATACCTTCGGCCATCAGCGCCTCGCGGTCGCCGGCTGTCGGCGGCTTCTTGAGCACGAAACCCCCCTTGGAGCCGACCGGCACGATCACGGTGTTCTTGACCTGCTGGGCCTTGACCAGGCCCAGAATCTCGGTGCGGAAGTCCTCGCGCCGGTCCGACCAGCGCAGACCGCCGCGCGCCACCTTGCCGCCGCGCAGGTGCACGCCTTCGACCCGTGGCGAGTAGACCCAGATCTCGAATGCCGGCTTGGGTTCGGGCACGCCGGGCAACTTGCGTGGCTTGAGCTTGAACGAGAGATACGGTTTGGGCACACCCGGCTCGCCCTGTTGCCAGGCATTGGTGCGTGCCGTGGCCAGGATGCTGGCGTAGAACTGGCGCAGGATGCGGTCGTCGTCCAGGCTGGTCACGTCGGCCAGGCTGGCCTCGAGCGACTGATGCAACTCGGCCTGCATCTGATCGCGGTCGCCTTGCAGCGCCGGATCGAAGCGGATGACGAACAGGCGCATGATGTCCTGGGCAATCGCCGCATGGCGGATCAGTGCGTCTTCGATATACGACTGGCTGAACGCGAATCCGAGTTGCTTGAAGTACCGGGCGTAGGCGCGCAGAACGCTGATCGCGCGCGCATCGAGCGCACTGACCATTACCAGCTTGTTCAGGTTGTCACTCTCGACTTCGCCGCGCCAGGTCTTTATGAACAGGGATTCGAATCGGTCCTTGATGGCGGCCAGTTCGACCTCCACCGGCACCTGCAGTCCCAGGTCGTGGATCCACAGGCTTTCGTTTCCGATCGGGTAGGGGTGTTCGTCGAGTACCCGTGCACCCATGTTCTCGAGTACCGGCAGCGAATCGGACAAGGCGACCTTGGAGGTATGGTAGAGCTTGAAGCGCAGCAGGCCTGCCGGTGCATCCAGCGGCCGGTACAGCCGCACCATCAGCGGTGATTGCTCGGACAGGCCGGCCAGCAGTTCGGCATCCTCTGCCGCCACTGCGGCGGAGAAATCCTCGCGGTAGGCGGTCGGGAACGCGCCGGCAAAGCGGTTGGCCAGCAACAGTCCCGGGCCTTCGCCATTGGCGCGGATGAATTCCGCGGCGCAGTCGTCTTCCCATCGTTGCGCGAGCTTGGCGATCCGGGTTTCCAGCGTGGCCAGGTTGACATTGGCAGGTGCGCGCTTGCGCGCACGCACCAGGTAGTGGATACGTGCCAGCGGGCTGTCGGTCAGCATCGGCGTGAACTCGAGCGACTCGCCGTCGAGTGCGGCCATCAGCTCGTTGCCGACCTTGATGCGCAACTCGGTGTTGTAGCGGTCGCGCGGCACGAACACCTGGGCCGACGTGAAGCGCCCGAACGGGTCGCGGCGCAGGAACAGCCGGGTACGCTGGCGCTCCTGCAGCCGCAGGATGCCGATCGCGTGTTCGCTCAAGGTGGGTGTGTCGATCTGCAGCAACTCGTCGCGCGGATAAACCTCCAGGATCGACTGCAGCGACTTCGCGGCGTGGCCGCCGGGCACGACGCCGGCATTGGCCATGACCTGGTGGACGCGCTGGCGCACCTGCGGAATCTCCAGCACCGTGGCCGCATATGCGGTCGAGGTGTACAGGCCGAGAAAGCGGGTCTCACCGCTGACCTGTCCGTTGGCGTCGAAGCGCTTGACCGCGATGTAGTCCAGCCACGCCGGGCGGTGCACGGTGGAGCGTGTCATCGCCTTGATCACCAGCACCAGTTCGTCGGTGTCGATGAGTTGTACCGCCTCCGGCGGCAAGTGGGTTTCGCGGGTATGTACCGGTCCACGCAGTATGCCCAGGCCGGAGTCCTCGCGTGCGATCAGCGTGGCCTTGTCGCCGTCGCGGCGCAGATCGTAGTCACGCGCGCCGAGGAAGGTGAAATGCAGGTCTTCCAGCCAGCGCAGGAAATCGATTCCTTCGCGCTTGCTTTCGGCCGACAGGGGTGACTTCTCGGCCTCCGCGCAGACCTCGTCGAGCCGCGCCAGCATGGGCTTCCAGTCCTGCACCGCACGGCGCACATCGCCGAGCACCCGCTTGAGTTCGGCGGCCAGATCATTGCGGTCCTGTTCTGCGACGATGCGGTCGCACTCGACCATGATCAGCGATTCCACGCCCTGGCTTTGCCGTTTGTTGCGGTCGGCCGGAACCCGCGCGACACGTTGAGCCAGGCCCTTGTCGCCCCGTTCGACCGCCATCAGCGGGTGCACGATCCAGTGCGCGGTGCGCCCGCCCCGGTTCACCGCCATCGTCACGGAGTCGACCAGGAAGGGCATGTCGTCATGCACGATCTGTATCACCGTATGGTCGCTGACATAGCCGTCTTCGGCCAGGGTCGGATTGAACACCCGGATGCGGGCGGTGTCGGGTGCCCGCGCCGCCTCGAGCAGTCTCCAATGGGCATTGGCGATCGCAAACAAGGTGGCGGGTCCGCGCGCCGCGATCTCGCCGGGGTCGGCATTGTCGAAATAAGCCGGCACGAATTCCTGCAGTCGTGCACCGCCATGACCTGCGTGGTCTTGGGTGTAGCCGATCAATTCCGCCAGTACGCTTTGGCTCATGTGTGCTCCGGTCTTTATTCAACCCGGGCCTGGCGGATCACCGGGCCTTGGGGTGCGGCGGATTCTAGGATCGCCATGCCACATGATGCACCAACAAAGGGCGACTCACATGACTTTATGCCGCAGTTGCATTACCTGCCGCAAGCCGCGTCGCGCCGGCCGCACATGGTTCAGTCGGCCAGGCTGGCCATGTTGATGAACGATGCGGTCGACGGAAAACTCGATTGCATCCAGCCGAACTTGAGTTCCAGTGCCTCCATGACCGGAACCGGCAGCGTTTCGATCGTGTCCGCATTGGCGTCCGGCTGGTCTGCCAGCAGGCTGGCCAGATGGGCGACGACGGCGAGCAAGGCGACCG
>JBFJZP010000495.1:0-3024 GCA_041622095.1 Burkholderiaceae bacterium
CCGTTGCAGCCGGTATTCGACTGGTCCGCCTGGAACGTGCAGAACGACCCGGTCACCGAGCAGACCACGGCGCCAGGCAGCGGCGGCGATGCCAGCGGCGGCCTGGCCAAGGCGGTCGAAATGTGCAATAACAACGGCCACTGCCGCAAGTTCGACGCCGGCACGATGTGCCCGAGTTACCGGGTCACGCGCGACGAGCAACACGTGACGCGCGGCCGCGCCAACACCTTGCGGTTGGCGCTGTCAGGGCAACTGGAAGGCGGCTTCACGTCGGACGCGGTCGGCGATGCGCTGGAGCTGTGCGTGGGTTGCAAGGGTTGCAAGCGCGACTGCCCGACCGGCGTCGACATGGCGCGCATGAAGCTGGAATACACCGCGCAACGCGCCGCTGTTCGCGGCGTCTCCCTGCTCGACCGGCTGGTGGCCCGATTGCCCGACATGGCCCCGCTGGCCAGCCGCCTGCCGTGGCTGTTCAACCTGCGCGACAGCTTGCCCGGTGCCGCCGCACTGGGCGAACGCTGGCTCGGCCTGTCGGCCCGGCGCAGCCTGCCGCGTTTTCGCCGTGACACCTTTGCGGCCCAGGCCCCGGGACTGGCCCTGGCCAGCCGCGCCGAGGTGCTGGCTGCGGCCGCGCGCGGCGCCAACGCCGCGGTCTTGTTCGTCGACACCTTCAACGGCCACTTCGATTCCGAAAATGCGCGCGACGCGGTCCGTGTATTGCAGGCCGCCGGTTATGCGGTGCATGTGGCGAGCCAGCCCGACGGCCGCTCGCCGTGTTGCGGCCGCACCTTGCTCGCGGCCGGCATGTCCGCGCAGGCGAAGGTCCGCGCGCAGGCGCTGCTCGACACCTTCACCCCCTTCGTCGATGCCGGCATCGCAATCGTCGGGCTGGAGCCCTCTTGCCTGCTCACGCTGCGCGACGAATACCTGGTCATGGGCCTGGGTGACGCCGCCACCCGCCTGGCCAGCCATGCGCTGCTGTTCGAGGAATTCCTGGCGCGCGAACACCGGGCCGGCCGGCTCGACAGCTTGCGACTGCGCGCCGCCACGCAGCCGATGCTGGTGCATGACCATTGCCACCAGAAGGCCTTCGGCGCGATGCCGCCGGTGCTCGACGTGCTGCGCCTGATCCCTGGTGCACAGGTCGAGACGATCGAGAGCTCCTGCTGCGGCATGGCGGGTGCGTTCGGCTACGAAGCGCGCCACCATGCGGTGTCGATGCAGATGGCCGAACTCAGCCTGCTGCCGGCGATACGCAAGCGGCCCGATGCGCTGATCGTCGCCGACGGCACCAGTTGCCGCCACCAGATCCAGGATGGCGCGCAGCGCGAGGCGATCCATGTGGCGCGGGTGCTGGCGCAGCACCTGGACACCACCCCGGCCTGACCGGCCGGCGCACGATTGGCCAAGGACGCGGCAGCGGCTGCACCCGATGATTGCGCCCGGCCCGGGGGAACCCATTCTCCCTCGGCGCCCCCGCTCCTTGACGTGCGGGCAACCTCAGAACAACGGATCGAGCAATGCGCGCGGGAACGGCGCGGCCGGATCGGCGACGATCTGCTGCTGCACGGCGCAGGCGGCGTGGAGCACCGCCTGCATCCGACCCTCTGCCACGCCCCCGTATCGCATCAGATTGCGGGCCTTGTCCAGCAGGTCGCCAGCATGCATCGGACGCTCGGGGTCGCCCAGGGAATCGCTTACCTGCGCGGTATGCTGGCTGCCGTCGGCCAGGCGCAGCGTGACGCGCGCGCCGTATCGTGCCGGGTAGGCCTGGTCCAGCGCCGGATTTATCGTCAACTGCACACGCGCGGCAGCCGTTTGCAGCACAGGATCGCGCAGCGCAGCCGGGTCGAAATGCTCTGGCAGCAACCGCCCCCACCGGGCCGTCGCCGCTACCGCATATTGCAGGGAAAACTTGGCCTCGGTCTGGGTCTGCGGATTTGGCTGGTTGCAGATCCGCACCGCGTCACCAAAACTTTCGACCACGGCCTCGGCAAACGCCAGGGGCTCTCCGCCCAGTTGCTCGCGCAGCGCCAACATGCAATCGATCGTTGCATGGGTATGGCGGCAGGCCGGCCAGGGCTTGAAGCTGGTGCCATGGATCATCCAGTCCTCGGCCGGCGCCAACAGCCGCTGCGGCCTGGCATCGGCGCACATCGCGGCAAAAAATCCCTTCTCCCCTTCGAGGATGTAGCGTGGCCCGGTGAAGCCGGCCTGCGCCAAACTGGCGGCCGACAGGCCTGCCCAGGCGGCATGGCCGGCATGCAGCTGCTTCGACATCACCGGCTCCAGTCGCACCTGCCAAAGGCCTGCCGCCTGGGTCCCGGCGTTGCCCAACGCCCAGACCGACTGCGCATCGTCGAGACCCAGGGCGTCGGACACCGCCGCGGCGGCGCCGAAGACACCCGCGGTCGCTGTGTTGTGCCACAAGGCGTAATGCGCCGGACCCAGGGCGGTCCCCACGCGCACCATGGTCTCGTAGCCCCGCACCACCGCATCGAGTACCCGCGTGAGGTCCAGTCCCTCTTGATGGCGCGCCGCGTGCGCCACCGCCGGCATCACCACCGGCCCGGGGTGCAGGATGGCCTCGCGGTGGATGTCGTCCATTTCCTGGATGTTGGCCAGGCCGGCGTCCAGGCACACCGCCTGCATGTCGGACGCTGCCATCCCGGCCAGCGCAGGCCAAGCGGCAGCGCCGGCCACATGACCCAGCGGCTGCCATCGCAACAGCGCCTGCGCTGCCGGTGCGCGCGCCCCAGCCGCCACACAGGCGATCCAGTCGAGCCAATGCCAGGCCGCGCGCCGGCGTGTTCTGACGTCGACCGGGCGCCGGTTCAGACGCACCAGTTGCTCGGTCATGGATATCGGTGCTGCCTCGGTAGCCTGCTGGATCGGGGTTGGATAGGACATAGGGCAGTAATCTATCTCCAGAACCGGGGCGGGGCACCGGGCGCAGATCCATACCCTTGATCAGCAACCTGCAACTTGTTGGCGGTGTTTGATGACCGCAAGCTGCAAGGGGCA
>JBFJZP010000496.1:0-3017 GCA_041622095.1 Burkholderiaceae bacterium
ATGGACGAATCGATCGACAACGGCACATTGGTGACAGACTGCACCAGTTCAATCGCCTTGGCCAGCAGTGCCGGCTCGTCGGCCAGCGGGATACCGGCGTTCACGTCCAGCATTTGCGCGCCGGCCTCGACCTGCGCCAGCGCGTCGCTGATCACGCGGCTGAAGTCTCCGGCCAGCATTTCCGCTGCCAGTATCTTGCGACCGGTCGGGTTGATACGCTCACCGATGATGACGAACGGACGGTCGAAGCCTATGACGACTTCACGGGTGGCGGAGCTGATGACGGTATCGGTCACTGGGTTTCCTTTGCGGTCTCGACGGGGGTTTCGTATAGGGGATCGGCGGGGATGTCGCGTTGCGGGTGCCATGGCACCCGCCCCTGCAACGCGCCGGATTTCTGGATGATCTCGGCCACGGTCTCTTCCTGCCGGTAGGCCATCACATGCACGCCGGAGACGCCCTTGATCTCGCGGATCTCGTTGATGATGTCGATGCAGATCTGGCGGCCTTCGAGCGCCGGCTTTTCGGCACCGGCCAGGCGCTTGATGATCTCGTCCGGAATATGGATGCCCGGCACGTTGCTGCGCATCCATTCGGCGGCCTTGGCGCTGCGCAGCGGCCCGACCCCGACCAGGATGAATACCTTGCCGAGCAGGCCGAGCTCTTCCACCCGCGACATGTAGGCGCGCAGCCGCGGCACGTCGTAGCAGTACTGGGTCTGCACGAACTGGGCACCGGCGGCCACCTTCTTGGCCAGCCGGTCGGCGCGCCACTCGAACGGCAGGCCGAACGGGTTGGCCGCCGCCCCGAGGAATACCCGGGGCGCATAGGTGATCTTGCGCCCGCTCTGGAACTGGTGGTTGTCGCGCATGTTGCGCGCAATCTCCAACAGCGACATGCAGTCGAGGTCGAACACCGGCTTGGCCTGCGGATGGTCACCCGACTGCACGCCGTCGCCGCTCAGGCACAGGATGTTGGCCACGCCCATCGCCGCGCCGCCGAGGATGTCGCCCTGGATCGCGATGCGGTTCTTGTCGCGGCACGACACCTGCATCACGATGGCATAACCCTTGCGCGCCAGCAAGGCGCAGACCGCGATGCTGGACATGTGGCAATTCGCACCGCTGCCGTCGGTCGCATTGATCGCATCGACATAACCGTCGAAGATGCGCGCGCGCCGGAACACGTCTTCCGGATCGGCAGAGTCCGGCGGATCGAGTTCCGTCGTCACCGCAAACGCGCCCGCGCGCAAGACCCGCTCGAGTCGCCCCGGCGAGGTGTGGCCAGGCAGGATCGGCAGTGGGTAGCCGGGTACCGGTTCGTCTTCGAATTTCACGATTTCTCCATCGCGCTGGCGACCGCTTCGCCTTTGTCGCGCGCCACCTTGAGCCAGGACGAGCGCCCTTGCAGACGCCGATCGACCGCAATCTGCACCACCCGGATCGCGGCCTTGCCGGCGACCATGCGCTCACTGCCCTCGAAACCCTCGACCCAGACGCAGCGCATCTCGGGATTGACCTCGCAATTGCCGTTGGCGCGCACGCCGCCACACGGACCGTTGCGCAGGTTCTTGGGGCAGTTCATCGAACACGACATGCCGGTGGAACTGAGTGCACACTGGCCACACATCTGGCAGTCGAACAGGAAGCCCTTGGTCAGCTTCTCGACCGCGGCAACCGGCTTTTCCAGCCGCTCGTAGCCGATCTTCTTGAACACCGGATGCAGCATCACCAGCACCCACTCGAAGCCGGCATAAAACGTCTCCAGGCCCCGCGCATGGCGCACCGACCAGCGGCGTACGGCGTACATCAGGCTCCCTCCCCGTCGGCGCCACCGGGCGCCGTGGCGGCGGCAACCGCGCCGGCGGCAGGCGCCAGCGTCTCGTCGACCCCGTGGGCGCGGATGATGCGCAGCAGGTCGGCGTCGCTGTAGCGGGCCTCGATGCGGTCCGCCTCGAGCTGGGCCTCGGCCTGCAGGTCGTCGCCGCAACGGCGCGGCTCGCTGCGTTTCCAGTCTGCCAGGTAGGCGTCGGAGCCGGCCTTGCCGGCGCGCATCGCGGCGCGGTCGACCGCCTCCTGGAAGCGATGCGACAACTGCACCTTGGCGGTTTCCCGGCCGGATTTGACCAGCACCTGGGCCGGCACGTCACGCCATGAGATCACGATCAGTTTTGCCAAATTACCACTCCTTCGTCGGCCCTTTGCAGGCTTTGCTGCAGGCCGCCATAACCGGTGAAACGGTATTCGAACGCCAGCCCCAGCCGGTCCGCGGCCTGTTGGCCGGCCTCCCGCATGCCAGGCTGCTCCAGTTGCGCCAGATATACCAGCCGCCGGTAGTTGCCGAAATACAGCGGCAACAGTTCCGGATGTTTGTCGATCCCCAGGCCGCGCATGATCAGGCGATCAAAGTGGCGCAGCAGGAAATCGGTCAGGTAGAAGGTGCCCGGCTCGGCCTCGGCCATGTCGGCAAACACCTGGCTACCGGCGAAGAACTCGTAACAGTGGGCACCGGGAATACGCTCCACTGCCTCTTCCTGCAGCACCCGGTCGAGCTGCCCGCCGGTGCCGCAATCTGCATAGGCGACGAAGATCGATGCGAACCGGCCCCGGTTGGCCTGGATCTTCGCGCGCACCGCCGCCGGGATCTTCTCCGGGTGGTTGTGCAGATCGGCCGGCAGGCACTGCACCACCAGGTGTGGCCAGTTGTTGATGCGGCGCAGGGCCACGATCTCGTGTGCCAGGGCACCACATGCAATGACCAGCGTTGCGCAACGCTCGTCCATGGCCGATCCTGCTGGGTGGGTCTGTCAGTGGGCCGCGGCGCGCCGGGCGGCGATCAGCGACTTGGCGGTTTCCACCGCGATGCCGGCATCGCGGCAGTAGGCATCGGCGCCGACCGCCTTGCCGAACTCCTCGTTCAGCGGCGCGCCACCGACGAGCACGATGTAGTCGTCGCGGATGCCCTTCTCGACGAGCGTGTCGATGACCACCTTCATGTAGGGCATGGTGGTGGTGAGC
>JBFJZP010000497.1:0-3008 GCA_041622095.1 Burkholderiaceae bacterium
AGTTCCTTGGCGTGGCCTCGATCGCCGCGCGCAGCGTGCGGACGCTGGCAAGCAATTGTTGCTGCCGGTTGTCGTCCGGCGTGGGTGCGCACAACAGGTGCAGCATGCTCCAGCCTGCCGACGCGGCCTGGGCATACAGCCGCACCGGCCATCCGACCAGCGTGCCTTGCCAGACATGGGGCGCCTGTTGCACAAAACCGGATGCCGCCAGGGCCACCCCGACCTGCGCGACGGCGCAATCGACTCCGAGCGCGCGCAGGTAGACATGGTCCGCGGGCTCGTCCACCGGCGCCGGGTCACTGGCCCAGTCGTCGGCCAGATGGACCCAGACCATGCCCTGGCGTTCCAGCGCGCCATAGGTCTTGACGCAGACCTTGCCGGGCACCGGCTGTTGCGGCATCGCCGGTATCGCAACGCAGCGACCGTCCTGCGCCGCATATTGCCATCCGTGGTACGCGCAGGCCAGGCGATCGCCCTGGATTCTTCCCAGGCTCAGCGGAACGCCACGGTGCGGACACCGGTCTTCCCAGGCCTGCACCTGGCCGCTGGCGCTGCGCCACAGTGCCAGTGGCTGCTCGCGCAGCAGCGTCGCGCGGGTGTTGTCGCCGGCACGCAAGGTCTGCGCCGACGCCACCGGATGCCACTGGGGGGAAGTCGCCATCGGGTGATTGTCCACGCTGGCGCAATGGTGCCGCGCTCCTGGCGAGCGGGTGACGCGGTTGCCCGGCCCGCCTAGAATTCATCTTTAGACAACCAACCAAACATTTGTTGATATGTCCGCCCGCGAACAGGAAATCCTCGGCATATTGCGCGATGAACCCTTGATCGCCCAGCAGGCGCTGGCTGACCGGCTGGGCATCAGCCGCGCGGCGGTGGCCGGTCACATCATGCAGCTGGTGCGCAAGGGCCTGGTGCTGGGTCGCGGTTATGTGCTGGCCGATCAGGGTTTCGTACTGGCCATCGGCGCGGCCAACATGGACATCAGCGGCAGCAGCCCGCATGTGCTGGCCGCGCACGACTCGACGCCCGGGCGCATCCGGTGTGCGCCAGGCGGCGTGGCACGCAACGTGGCGGAAAACCTGGCGCGGCTGGGCAACGACGTGCGCCTGATCAGCGCCGTCGGCGACGACCTGTTCGGCGCCAGCTTGCTGGAGAGCACGCGCCGCGCCGGTGTCGATGTGCAGGCCTGCCTGGTGCTGGACGACCATGCCACCTCGACCTATCTTTCGCTGCACGGGCCGGACGGCGACATGGCGATGGCACTCAACGACATGGCCATCCTGGAGCAGATCACGCCCGAGCGCCTGGCCGCCAGCGCGGCGCGGGTGCGCCACGCCCGCGCGCTGCTGGTCGACTGCAACCTGTCCGATGCCGCGCTGGGCTGGATCTTCGGCCAGGCCCACGCCGAGGCGGTGTTTGCCGAGCCGGTGTCGGCGTTCAAATGCCGGCGCCTGCTGCCCTGGCTGGGCCAGGTCCATACGCTCAAGGCCAACCGGCTGGAGGCGCAGGCGCTGACCGGATTGCCGGTGGCGGACGACGAAGGCCTGGTGCAGGCAGCGCGCCGCCTGCATGACCTGGGGGTGTTGCGCGTGGTGCTCAGCCTGGGCGCGCGCGGCGTGTACTGGAGCGAACGCGATGGCCCTGCCGGCTGGCAGGCCGCCTTGCCGGTACCGGTGGTCAACGCCACCGGCGCCGGCGACGCGATGATGGCCGGCCTGCTGCATGCTTATCTGTGCGGCGACCCGTTCGCCGACAGCGTCCGGTTCGCCGGCGCATGCGCCGCGATGACGCTGGGCGCGGCCCAGGCCAACCATGTCAGCCTGTCGGTCGCGACGGTCCGGCAATTGCTGCAGGCCACTTGTGTCACCGATGCTGTTTCTTCAACCGATACCGACCCGATCCAGGTGCCCACATGAACCCCTTTCTCGACATCCACCCCGACGTGGCGCAAGCCCTGGCCAGCGGTGCGCCGGTGGTGGCGCTGGAATCCACCATCATTTCCCACGGCATGCCGTATCCGCAGAACGTCGCGACCGCGTTGCGGGTCGAGCAGGAGATCCGCGACCATGGCGCGGTTCCTGCCACGATCGCGGTGGTCGACGGCCGACTCAAGGCCGGACTGCATGCGCCGCAGATCGAGGCGCTCGGTCGCCAGGGCACGGCGGTGGCCAAGGTCAGCCGGCGTGACCTGCCGTTCATCGTCAGCAGTGGCCGGATCGGGGCGACCACCGTGGCCTCGACGATGATCATCGCGGCCATGGCCGGTATCCGCGTGTTCGCCACCGGCGGCATTGGTGGTGTGCACCGCGGTGCTCAGCAAAGTTTCGACGTGTCGGCCGACCTGCAGGAGCTGGCGCACACCTCGGTGGCGGTCGTGTGCGCCGGCGCCAAGTCCATCCTCGACCTGCCGCTGACGCTGGAGTACCTGGAAACCCATGGTGTGCCGGTGGTCGGTTACCGTACCGATCGCCTGCCGGCTTTCTACACGGTGGACAGCGATTGCGCGGTCGACTACCGGCTCGATTCGGCCCGGGAGATCGCGCAGGCGCTGATCGCCAAATGGACGCTGGGCCTGGACGGCGGCGTGGTGGTGGCCAACCCGGTGCCGCAGGCCTTCTCGTTGCCGCGTGCACGCATCGATGCGGCGATCGAGCAGGCCTTGCGCGAGGCGGGCGAGCAACAGATCGGCGGCAAGGAGGTCACGCCGTTCCTGCTGGCGCGGGTGTCGGAACTCACCGGCGGTGACAGCCTGGCCACCAATATCGAACTGGTGCTCAACAATGCCCGGCTGGCCAGCGCGATTGCAGAGCAATTCGCCCGGCTGGGTGGTTATGATGTGGCGATCGCAGGCCGGACCGGCGGTTGACACAGCTTTGTCTGCGCACGGGAAAGTCCGTATTGCGGCTTTGTGGGCGCGAGCCTAGGCTCGTGATGTTTGTTTTCGTGTCTCAACCTTGATTGAAAGTACGTCACCATGAAACTTCACACCCAACTCGGGATCCTGGCCG
>JBFJZP010000498.1:0-3006 GCA_041622095.1 Burkholderiaceae bacterium
GAAATTTCAGATCGGGAGATGGAATACTTTGCCCGGTTCGTGTTCACCATCCGCTATCCCCCGAATCCCAATCAACGCCTTGACCGAAGCCTGGACCATGTTCTCGGCCCAGCCGAAGGCATAGCTCGACAGACAATCGGCCACCGATGCGCCGGTCAGCGATGCCGCCAGCGCGAAGGCGACCGGATAGGTCGGCGATGCGCAGTGGTGGCTCAATGCAGATACGTTGTTGCCGGACGCAGCAATCGCGCTGGAAGAGGCGGCATCGCCGGCATGCTGATTGCGCAGCCAGTCCAGCATCGAGCGGCCCATCTGCTCGGTCTGCAGGCGCAACTCGCTGGATTCACGGGTCTGCAGCACCCACTCGTTCAAGGCCTGCACCCGCGCCAGGTCCCGCGCGCGCCAGGCATGTACCGCCTGCGCTACCAGCGCCAGGTCACAGCGGGCCAGCGTCAGGTGCAGTTGGTCCAGCAGCCAGGCACTGACGTCGGCTGGTGTACGCACTCCGGCGCGGTCGATCGCTGCCTCCAGCCCTTCGGAATACGAGAACCCGCCGATCGGCAGCGCCGGCGAGGCCAGCCACATCAGGCGCACCAGATCGCTGGTGCCGGTCTGGCAGGGTTCGGTAGCGCCCTGCGCCTCAGCGGTCGGCATCTGCATCAGTGCGCGTGCGGCTTCTTGTCGCCGTGCCCATGTCCGGCGTGGGTGTGGCCAGCGCCGTGTGGTGTCTGCGGATGATCATGGGGCTCGTGCCCCTGGCCGGCCGACTCGTCGCCGTGATCATGCCCGTGATCGTGTGCATGACCGTGGCCATGTCCATGTCCATCGCCATCATGGTCATGCGAATGCTGATGGCCATGCGCCTGGCCATGTGCCGCGTAGGCACCGCCTTCGGGTTCGAACGCCAGGGTGTCCGAACGCACGATCAGGTGCATCGCGCGCAACATGTCGGCCAGCACATGGTCGGGCTCGATCTTCAGGTGGTCGCGCTGCAACTCGATCGGCACATGGCGATTGCCCAGGTGGTAGGCGGCGCGGGTCAGGTCGAAGGGCGTGCCGTGTTGCGGGCAGTGGCTGATGTGCAGCACTTTCTGCGGCGCGGCGATCACACGGATCAGCGAGCCGTCCTCCGCCACCAGCACGTCGCCACCACGCACCGCGGTGCCGCGGGGCAGGAACACGCCGATCGTGCGGCCGAACGAGTCGGTCGCGTCGAAGCGGCTTTTCTGGCGCACGTCCCAGTCCAGCGATACCTCGGCGGCGCGCTTGAGCAATACCGGTGCGAGACCGCGGCCCTGGGCAATCAGTTTGGAGCAATGCAGCATGGCAGGGGGCGGGCGCGTCGGCGCCCGACAGAAATCAAAACAGGAAGTATCGCTGCGCCATCGGCAACACGCTGGCGGCCTCGCAGGTCAGCAACACGCCGTCGGCGCGCACCGCATAGGTCTGGGCATCGACCTCCATCACCGGTGTGTAGTGGTTGTGCACCATGTGGCTCTTGCGCACGCTGCGGTTGCCGCGCACCGCGCTCAGCGTCTTGGCAAGGCCATATCGTTGGCCAATGCCGTCGGCCAGTCCGGCTTGCGAGACGAAGGTCAGCGAGGATTTGGCGATGGCGCCGCCGAAGGCTCCGAACATCGGTCGGTAATGTACCGGCTGGGGCGTCGGGATGCTGGCGTTCGGGTCGCCCATGGCGGCCAGCGCGATCGAACCACCCTTGACCACCAGCGCCGGTTTGACGCTGAAGAAGGCCGGCTTCCAGACCACCAGATCGGCCCACTTGCCGACCTCGATCGATCCGACCTCATGGGAAATGCCATGGGCCAGCGCCGGGTTGATGGTGTACTTGGCGACATAACGCTTGACCCGCTGATTGTCGTTGCCGGCCGGATCGCCCGGCAGCTTGCCGCGCTGCACCAACATCTTGTGCGCGGTCTGCCAGGTGCGCAGAATCACTTCGCCCACCCGGCCCATCGCCTGGCTGTCACTGCTCATCATGCTGATCGCTCCCAGGTCGTGCAACACGTCCTCGGCGGCAATGGTTTCCTTGCGGATGCGGCTTTCGGCAAAGGCCAGGTCTTCCGCAATCGAGGCATCCAGGTGGTGGCAGACCATCAACATGTCGACGTGTTCGTCGAGCGTGTTGACGGTGTAGGGCATGGTCGGGTTCGTGCTCGAGGGCAGGAAGTTGTCATGCCCGACCACGCGCAGGATGTCGGGTGCGTGCCCGCCACCGGCACCTTCGGTGTGGAAGGCGCACAGCGTCCGCCCCTTGGTGGCCGCGATGGTGTTCTCGACGAAACCCGATTCGTTCAGCGTGTCGGAATGGATCGCCACCTGCACGTCGGTCTCTTCCGCCACGTCCAGGCAGTTGCTGATCGCTGCCGGCGTCGTGCCCCAATCTTCGTGCAACTTCAGGCCGATGACGCCAGCCTTGATCTGTTCGTGCAAGGCCTGCGGCAGGCTGGTATTGCCCTTGCCCAGGAAACCCAGGTTCATCGGGAACGCGTCGGCCGATTGCAGCATGCGCTCGATATGCCAGGCGCCCGGTGTGCAGGTCGTGGCCAGCGTTCCGGTCGCCGGTCCGGTGCCGCCGCCGAGCATGGTGGTGATGCCGCTGGCCAGCGCTTCGTCGATCTGCTGCGGGCAGATGAAGTGGATGTGCGAGTCGATGCCGCCAGCGGTGACGATGTTGCCTTCGCAGCTGATGATCTCGGTGCCCGGCCCGATGATGATGTCGACGCCATCCTGCGTATCCGGATTGCCGGCCTTGCCGATGGCCACGATACGGCCGTCCTGGAGGCCGATGTCGGCCTTGACGATGCCCCAGTGTTCGATGATCAGCGCATTGGTCATCACCGTGTCTACGGCGCCCTGGGCCCGCGCCCGCTGGCTTTGCGCCATGCCGTCGCGGATGGTCTTGCCGCCGCCGAACTTCACTTCCTCGCCGTAACTGCCGGCGCGCAAGGTGTAGTCGGCTTCGACCTCGATCAGCAGTTCGGTGTC
>JBFJZP010000499.1:0-2999 GCA_041622095.1 Burkholderiaceae bacterium
ATGATGTCGACCGGATTGCCATGGGACCAGTTGGCCGGCAAGACCGCATCGAGTGCCCGCAGCATGGGCTCGTCCAGCGTCGACAAGGTGATGCCGGAATGTTCGGCCGCGTCGGCCGCCATCACGCCGGCGCCGCCGCCGTTGGTCAGGATGATCAGTTGCTGCGCGTGGTTGCTGCGAAAACGGGTCAGCGCCTCGGCGGCCTGGAACAACTGTTGCAAGGTATCGACCCGCAACATGCCGGCGCGTGCGATCGCGGCCTCGTAGACCAGGTCCGACCCGGCCAGTGCACCGGTATGCGATGCGGCTGCCTTCTGGCCCTGCTGCGACCGCCCGGCCTTCACGACGATGACCGGTTTGTTGCGCGCCGCCGCACGCGCCGCCGACATGAACTTGCGTGGCGCCTCGATCGACTCGATGTAGAGCAGGATGGCCCGGGTGCGGCCATCGCTGGCCAGGTAGTCGAGCATGTCCCCGAAGTCGACATCGGCGTGTTCGCCCAGGGAGACAAAATGCGAGAAGCCGATGGCGCGCGCCCGCGCCCAGTCCAGCATGGCGGTCACCAGCGCGCCGGATTGCGAGACGAATGCCAGTTCGCCCGGCGCGGCCGCCACATGGGCGAAGCTGGCATTCAGGCCCAGGTGCGGGGACAGCAGTCCGATGCAGTTGGGGCCCAGGATACGCAGCAGCCAGGGCCGCGCGGCGTCGAGCATGGCCTTGCGCTGCGCCTTGTCCAGCCCGGCAGTCAATACGATGGCGGCACGCGTGCCGCGTTGGCCGAGTTCGGCGATCAACCCGGGGACGGTGGCCGCCGGCGTACATATCACGGCCAGGTCGGGCACTTCCGGCAGGTCGGCCACACGCGCATAGACCGTCACATCACCGAAACGGCTGTGGCGTGGGTTGACCGCAAACAAGGGACCCTGGAACTGGCCGTGCAGGTTCGCCCAAACCGTAGCGCCGACGCTGCCGGCGCGTTGCGAGGCGCCGAACACCGCCACGCTGGCGGGGGCAAGCAGGGAGTCCAGATTTCGAATGCTCATGGTGTGGCGCCTTCCGGGTCAGAGACAGGACAAGGCCTTCGGATCGCGTCGCCGACGGCTCGCCACATCATACGAAAGTGGCGCCCGGTGCCGGGCCGGCCAGCCGCGCCTGCGCCTCAGATGGCCAGTCGCAGCGGCCGTCCGAATACCGAATTGGCCGCCACCACCACCATGCGCTGGCGCGCGCCGACTCCTTTGGCGGTCGGCAGCCGGGGCGTGTCCTGCACACGCGCCGGCAGGTTGGCGCGGTGGGGTGCGATCAGTTCTTCGAGCGCAACGCCGGTCATCATCTGCAGCATGTGCTGCTCCAGCGCGGTGCACCAGTCCGGGCCGATCTGCGGGCCGCCGGGGCGCCGATCGGCAAACGAGCGGTGGCCACCGCCGGCAGCCGGCGTGTCGCCATCCTCGACCGCGCTGACGATGTCGGCCAGTGAAATGGCGCGCGCTTCACGTGCCAGCGTATACCCGCCACCCGGACCGCGGGTGCCGGTGACCAGGCCGGCGCGGCGCAACCGGCCGAACAGCAGGTCCAGGTAGGACGGCGAAACACCCTGGCGGGTGCTGATCGCGGACAAGGGAACCGGCCCCTGGTCCTGGCGCAAGGCCAGATCCATCATGGCGACGATGGCCAGCCGGCATTTGGGTGGGATGTGCATGCGGTTGCTCCTGAAGGGCAAATGAGAGTGGAAGGTGTCTGCGGTTTGGGGCGCGTCAGCCGGCGAAAGCGCGGTTGTTGCGCGGGCCTTCGTTGCCGATGCGGCTACCGCTGAAAAGATGCGGGCTGCCATCGCGTGTGGGAACCCGGGTCGGCGTTGCCGGTTGTTGGCCGAAACGTGCGCGCTCCAGCCGATTGGCGACGGTACGCGCTGCGCGGTCGCTGGCGCGGTCGATGACGGCGTCCAGGTCCGGCCCGTTGTCTTCGATCGTCACAGTGGCGGCGTCGATCAGCTGAACCTGGATCCGGCAGAACTTCTCGTCGCTGCCCCCCGGTCCGTTGTCCTCGCCCAGGCGTACAACGATCCGTGACACACGGGTGCTGTGGCGCGTCAGGCCGAAGCCGAGCCGGCGTCGCACATGGCTGGTCAGCGCGGCGGTCGCGGCGAAACCCAGGCATTGGATGTCATATTGCATAAACACTCCGGTGGAGTCCGGCAAGATTGCCATGACGGACAGTCTCGGGGCTTTCATAGACAATGTAAATTCGAATTATGAGAACTTATTGATCGAGAAAAACTGATGATCAACTTCAAGCACCTTCTATATTTCATGCAGGTCGCCCGCGCCGGCAGCGTCATTCGCGCCAGCGAACAACTGCATGTCACGCCCCAGACCATCAGCGGGCAGATCCAGCTGCTCGAGGACAAGCTCGGCAGCCCATTGTTCAGCAAGAGTGGCCGCGGCCTGGTGCTGACCGAGGCCGGCCGGCTGGCGCTGGGTTATGCCCAGGACATCTTCTCGCTCGGGGCGGAGCTCGAACAGGTGGTGCATGAACACCCCAGCATGCGTCCGGCGCTGGAATTTCGCATCGGCGTGGCGGATGCCTTGCCCAAGCCGATTGCCTACCGGCTGGTCGAGCCGGCCACCCGGCTGGACGAACCGGTCCGCCTGGTCTGCCGCGAGTGGAAACTCGACAGCCTGCTGGCGGAGCTGGCGCTGCACCGGCTCGACCTGGTCTTGTCCGACGCGCCGATCCCGGCCTCGGTCAGTGTCAAGGCATTCAGCCACCAACTCGGCGCGTCAGGCCAGAGTTTTTTCGCCAGTGCGGCGCTGGCGCAGCGCCTGCCGGGCGTGTTTCCGGCCTGCCTGGATGGCGCGCCGGTGCTGATGCCGGCCGATGATTCCGCCACCGGACAGAAGCTGCGCTCATGGTTCCAGTCGCGCGAGATCCATCCACATCTGGTCGGCGAGTTCGACGACAGCGCGCTGGCGATGGAGTTCGGTCGCCGGGGTGCCGGC
>JBFJZP010000500.1:0-2991 GCA_041622095.1 Burkholderiaceae bacterium
CGCCTGGTTGACAGAGGAACAACAGGTACGGGCGGTGCTCGACGCCGGCGTCGGCTGCGGCGTGGCCAGCCCCGACATGGTGGCCGGCAAGTCGGGGCTCGACATCATGCAGGCGATGCTGCGCGGCGAATTGCCCTACCCGCCGATCGCGCGCACGCTGAACTTCACGATCATGGCGATCGGCCCCGGCACCGCGGTGTTCCAGGGCACACCGATGCTGGAGCACTACAACCCGCTGGGCAGCGTGCATGGCGGCTGGTTCGCCACGCTGCTGGACTCGGCACTCGGCTGCGCGGTGCAGACCATGATGCCGCCGGGCCGCAGCTATACCACCGCCGAACTGGGTGTGAACCTGGTCAAGGCGATCACGACGCGGGTACCAAGGGTGCGCGCCGAAGGCCGGGTCCTGCATTGCGGGCGCCAGCTGGCCACCGCGGAGGCGCGCCTGGTCGGACCCGACGGCACCTTGTATGCCCATGCCAGCACCACCTGCCTGGTATTCGAGGCCCAGCGCAACACCGGGAAATGAAATCGGGTGCATGATGGCGCAGGTCCATCCTGAGGAGTTGCCATGTATCCGTGGTTGCTGAAGATCGTCCTGCTGTGCGCGATGGCGCTGCCCATTACCGCGCCGGCTCGCGCCGAGACCGCGTCCGACCAGGACACCCGTGCCGCGCAACAGGTGGTCAAGGCCCAGTTGGCGGCCTTTGCCGCAGATGATGCGGAACAGGCGTTTTCCTATGCCACCGACGCGATCAGGGAACGCTTCGGCACCGCGGCGCAGTTCGTCCGCATGGTGCGCGGAGCCTACCCCGTCATCTACCGTCCGAGCGCGGTGATCTTTCTGCAGCCGCAAGCGGACGACGACGAACTGGTGCAACCGGTGCACCTGACCGATCCGTCCGGTCGCACCTGGCTGGCGGTCTACCAGTTGCTGCGCCAGCCCGACAAAAGCTGGCGCATCGGCGGCTGCGTGCTGGTCCCGCACGCCGGAAAAACCGCCTGAGCCGCCGGCCCGCGGCGCCATGCCACAATTTGGCGCGGCCCGGATTGCGGCCGATACCTGCAAAGACACCCACGACACCATGCGACTGCTCCATACCATGCTGCGCGTTGGAAACCTCCAGCGCTCGATCGATTTCTACACCAAGGTGCTGGGCATGCAACTGCTGCGCACCTCGGAAAACACCGAATACAAGTACACGCTCGCCTTTGTCGGCTACGGCTCGAACCCGGACCATGCCGAGCTGGAGCTGACCTACAACCACGGCGTCGACAAGTACGAGATGGGTACCGCCTACGGCCACATCGCGCTGCAGGTCGACGACGCATACGCCGCCTGCGAGAAGATCAAGGCGGCCGGCGGCAACGTCACCCGCGAAGCCGGGCCGGTCAAGGGCGGCAAGACCGTGATCGCCTTCGTCACCGACCCGGACGGCTACAAGGTCGAGTTGATCCAGCGCTGATCCGCGTCCGACCATGGCTTCGCCTGGACTGGATGCGCGCGGCGCCTGGCTGGTCTTCGGCGCCGCGGCGACCTGGAGTTTCGGCGGCGCGATTGCGCGCTTCCTGAGCGTCACCGACAGCTGGACCATCATCTTCTGGCGCTCCTTGTGCGCCGCAATTTTCCTGCTGGGATTCATGATCCAGCGCGACGGCCTGCGTGGTACCTCCCGCCTGTTCCGCGACATGGGCTGGGCCGGCATCGGTGTCGGCATGTGTTTCGCCACCGCGTCCACCTCCTTCATCATCGCGTTGTCGCACACCACGGTGGCCAACATCCTGCTGATGCAGGCCGGCTCGCCGCTGTTTGCCGCATTGCTGATGTTCCTGCTGTTTCGCGAACGGGTCGGGGCGGGCACCTGGGTCGCGATCGCCGCCGTCATGGCCGGCATCGCAGTGATGGTGTCGGATTCGCTCGACGGCAGCGTGTCGCCGATTGGTGACGGCCTGGCGCTGCTGATCGCACTGGTCTTTGCGCTGGCCACGGTGTTGACCCGGCGCAATGCCCATGTGCGCATGATGCCGGCGGTCTGCCTGGGCACACTGATCACGCTGGTCGCGGGGTTCACCTTCGCCGGCAGCCTGCAGGTCAGCGCCGCAGACGCCGCCTGGCTGTTCGTCTTCGGCGCGCTGAACCTGGCGCTGGGCATGATGTTCTTCGTCACCGGTGTGCGCCTGTTGCCGGCCGCGGTGGCCGCATTGCTCAGCACCGCCGAACCGGTGCTCGGGCCGGTCTGGGTCTGGCTGGTACATGGTGAGGTGCCGGTCGGCCGGACCCTGCTCGGCGGCGCCATCGTCATCGGCGCCCTGCTCGCCCACCTGGCATGGCAGATGCGGCAGACACGTCAACCGCGCAACGTCCCGCTGGCAGACTGAACGGGCACCCGGTGGCGCGGCGCAGGGCGCTGCGGCCGGCCCGCCGGCATCCGGTCGCGCGGCGGATCCGGCAGCCAGGCCGGGGTCGCGACTGTCTGCATTCCGTTCAGCCTGCATTCACACTGGTCGACGCATCATCCGCTCCATATCAACCCCTGGAGCTCTCCTTGAAACAACTCATCATGCTGCCGCTGCTCGCCGTCACCGCACTGGCTGCACAGGCCGAGAGTTATGTCGACACTGCGCGCGTGCGCAGCGTCCAGCCGCAATACGAGACCATCTCCCTGCCGCGCCAGGAGTGCAGCAGCCACTGGATCAACGAGACGCACCGCATCGAGGATCGGCGCAGTTATGGCGGCGCCGTGCTCGGCGGCGTGGCCGGTGCGGTGGTCGGCAACCAGGTCGGCAAGGGACACGGACGCGAAGCCGCCACCGCGCTCGGCGCCGTGGTCGGCGCGTTCGCCGGAGACCGGATGTCCAACCGCGACCGCGGCGAGCGCTACGAGACCGTGCCGCGCCAGGTCCAGACCTGCCAGACGGTCAACGACCTGCAGCAACGCCTGACGGGTTACCAGGTGGCTTACGAATACCGCGGCCAGCATTTCACGGCAC
>JBFJZP010000501.1:0-2989 GCA_041622095.1 Burkholderiaceae bacterium
AGAATCGCGCCAAGGCCTGCTGCTCCGGCAGGCCTTGTTTTTTTTGTTTCGGAGCCATGTAGAGGACCACCATGTACAAAAACCTCGCAGCCGCGTTCGCGGCCGCCTGTTTTTTTTCTTCCCTTTTTCTGACCCCCGCGCATGGCCAGGGCACCGCGCCACTGAAGGTCGGCTTTGTCTATGTCGCGCCGCTCGCCCCGATGGGATGGGTGCACCAGCATGACGAGGGCCGCAAGGCGGTGCTGGCTGCGCTCAATCCGGCCGGCGGCCCGCCGCGCGTGGAGACCACCTATGTCGAGAATGTCGCCGAAGGCGCGGACGCCGAGCGGGTGATCCGCGATCTGGCGCGCCAGGGCCATCGGTTGATCTTCACGCCCAGCTTCGGCTACATGGAGCCCACGCTCAAGGTGGCGCAGGAGTTTCCGGGCGTGCGCTTCGAGTCGATCACCGGCTACAAGACCGCCAGCAACGTCGCGGTTGCCAATGCCCGTTATTACGAAGGGCGTTACCTGGCCGGCGTGGCGGCAGGGCGCATGAGCACGAGCAACACTGCCGGTTATGTCGCCGGTTTCCCGATTCCCGAAGTGTTGCAAGGCATCAACGCGTTCACGCTGGGCATGCGCTCGGTCAATGCCAAGGCGCAGGTCAAGGTGATCTGGCTGCAGGCCTGGTTCGATCCGGCCCGCGAGCGCGATGCGGCGATGACCTTGATGGACCAGGGCGCCGACGTGCTGGCGTTTCATACCGGCTCCAATGCCGTGATGGTGGCGGCGCAGGAGCGTGGCAAGTTGGCCGTGGCCTACCACTCGGACATGCGCGCGGTGGCGCCGCAGGCGCAGATCGCTGCGGTCACCCATGAATGGGGCGCGTATTACACCCGTCGCACCCAGGCGGTGCTGGACGGCAGCTGGACCAGCGGCAACGTCTGGGGTGGCATCCGCGAGGGCATGGTGCGTATCGGTGATTTCGGTCCGCGCGTGCCGAAGGTGGTGCAGGACGAGGTGCTGGCGCGGCAAAAGGACATTGCCGCTGGCCGCTTGTTGCCCTTTCATGCGCGGCAGCCGGTGCTCGACAACACCGGTCGCACGGTGATTGCAGCCGGTCAAGGCCTGAGCGATGCGCAGATCCAGGCCATGGACTTCCTGGTGCAAGGGGTTCAGGGGCCGCCGCTGCGGCCTTGAACTGTGGCGTGGATGCGACCGTCGGGCACGACACCCTGCCATGGGTGGTATGCCCACTGGCGTATGGTGCGGCGCGGATTCTTGGGTAAGCTCGGACCATCATGAAAGCCTACCGCGCTGCGATCCTGCGATTCGACGACCAGGGCCAGGCCGTTTTCGACAAGGACGGCCTGCTGGTGGTCGGCTCCGACGGCTCGGGTACCGAGCGGGTGCTGGCGGTCGGCCCGAGCGAACAGCTGCTCGATCGATATGTCCAGCTTCCGCAGGAGCACCTGCCGGGGCGCATCATCGCGCCCGGTTTTGTCGACCTGCATGTGCATTTTCCGCAGATCGACGTGATTGGCTCACCGGCCAGTGGCTTGTTGCCCTGGCTGGAAAACTACACCTTTCCGCAGGAGGCACGGTTTGCCGATGCCGCACACAGCGCGGATGCGGCGCAGTTCTTCCTGACCGAACTGGTGCGCAACGGTGTGACGACCGCGCTGACGTTTGCCACCTCGCACCCGACCTCGGTCGATGCCTTCTTCACCGAGGCGCAGCGGCGCCGCATGCGCATGATCTGCGGCAAGGTCCTGCAAGACCGGCATTCACCCGATGGCGTGCGCGACGACACGGTGCAGGGGCTGCTCGATACCGAGGCGCTGATCCGGCGCTGGCATGGTCAGGGTCGGCTCGGTTATGCGATCACCCCGCGCTTCGCACCCAGTTGCAGCGAGATCCAGTTGCGTGGTGCCGGCGAACTGGCGGCGCGTTACCCGGATGTCTGGATCCAGTCGCATGTGGCGGAGAACAAGGACGAGATCGCCTGGGCGCGCAAGCTGTTTCCGGATGCACGTTCGTATCTGTCGGTGTATGACGACTTCGGCCTGATGCGCGAGCGGGCGATTTATGCGCATTGCATCCATTTCGATGACGACGATCGCGCGCTGATGCGCGACACCGGCGCCGCGGCCGCCGTCAGCCCGACCAGCAACCTGTTCCTGGGCAGCGGATTCTTCGACTACGCCGGCGCCGACCGGGTCGGCTTTCGATATGGACTGGCCAGTGATGTGGGCGGCGGCACCTCGCTGTCACCGTTCCACACCATGCTGGCGGCGTATTACGTCGGGCGCGAAGGGCAGACCAAGACCGGCCTGAGCCTGACGCCGCAGCAGCTGTGGTGGCAACATACCGCGGGCGCCGCGCAGGCGCTAGGGCTGGACGGCGTGATCGGCAATCTGCAACCGGGTTGCGAGGCCGATTTCATCGTGCTCGACCCACAGTGCACCGCCTTGCTCGAGCGCCGTACCGCACAGGCTGCCAGCCTGGACGAATTGCTGTTCGCAATGGTCGTGCTGGGTGACGATCGGCTGGTGCAACGCACCGTGATCGCCGGCGCCGGCTGACCCGTCGCCGCCGCTCTATGGTGCCGTCCGGGCCGGGTATCCGTCCGCGGACAGGTCGGCCAGGCGGTGTTCCTACAATCGGCGTTCCGCCACCGAACCGAACTGCCCAACCCCAGCATGACAATCAAGAGCGACAAATGGATCCGCCACATGGCGGAGACCACCGGCATGATCGAGCCTTTCGAGCCCGGACAGATCCGCGAGCGCGACGGCAACCGCATCATCAGCTACGGCACCAGCAGTTATGGCTACGACATCCGCTGCGCGCCGGAATTCAAGGTGTTCACGAATATCCACAGCACCGTGGTCGACCCGAAGAACTTCGATGCCAAGAGCTTTGTCGATTTTCACGACGACGTCTGCATCATTCCGCCGAACAGCTTCGCGCTGGCGCGCACGCTGGAGTATTTCCGCATTCCGCGC
>JBFJZP010000502.1:0-2982 GCA_041622095.1 Burkholderiaceae bacterium
GCAGTTGCAGCGGATGCCCTTGGCGACGAAGTCCGCCGCAATGCCCTTGGTCAGGCCGACCACGGCGGCCTTGCTGGCGCCGTAGATGAAACGGTTAGGCAAGCCCTTGAGGCTGCCACAGACGCTGGCCATGTTGATGATGCTGCCGCCGCCGCTCTCCAGCATCTTCGGAATCACCGCCTGGCACATCCAGAACTGGGCGCGTGCATTAAGGTTGAAGGCGAAATCCCAGTCCGCATCGTTGGCCTGCAGGATGCTGCCGTTGTGCACCACGCCGGCGCAGTTGAACACCACGTCGATCTTCGCCATGCCCTGCACCAGCTTGCCGATGGCGTCCTTGTCGAGCACGTCGAGCACCGCAGTCTCGACGTTGGCCACACCCTCGTAGGCCTTGAGCAGCGCCGGGTCGCGATCGGTCGCCAGCACCTTGGCGCCCTCGCGCGCCATCGCCAGCACGCTGGCCTTGCCGATGCCCTGACCTGTTGCGGTCACCAGAGCCGATTTCCCGTTCAGTCGCATAGTCTCTCCGTTCAGATGTTCAACCTGTCGTCCACCTGCCATGCCCCTTGCCGGCTGGCGGCTCCAGCCGTGAATTGGCCTTACCACTTGTCCAATTATGACCCATGCACGATGCCGCACGTCGACCGCCTGTCGGGTCCGCGCCGAAGGCCTGCAGCCGCGCGAACAGACCCCTACAGGCCGATCGCAGCGCGAAGCCGCTGCGTGTCCACAACTGCTGGATGTTCATGGGAGTGTCTCCTTGTCGAATGCAGTGCCGATGCGCTGCAGCATCGCCCGCGCTGCCGCCCTGCCATACGGCACGGCGGGCGCCGGGCAAGCGGCCGCACGACCCTGGCCATTGCAAACCGCAGAGGCCATGCCAGCAAGGCGGCCACCACTGCGGAGCCCCGGCGCGGCGCATCAGGGTTTCGCCCGATGCCGCCGAGCCGGTATGATGCGAGTATTGATTGGCCTTACCACTTGGCCAATTATCGAAAACCCTATGGCCCTTCAAATCGTCGAGACCCAGCGCCTGTACCGGCAGATTGCCGACCAGTTGCGTGCCGCCATCCAGGCGCACGAATGGTCGGTCGGCCAGCGCCTGCCGGCGGAGCGCGACCTGGCCAAGCAGTTGGGCGTGAGCCGGCCGTCGGTACGCGAGGCGCTGATTGCGCTGGAGGTCGAGGGTTATGTCGAGGTGCGCACCGGCTCCGGCGTCTATGTGCTGGAAGGGCCGGCACGCGCGGCCAAGGCGCTGGCATCCGGCCGCCCCGCCGAATGGGGCCCGCTGGAGCTGATCCGCGCCCGGCGCGTGCTCGAAGGCGAGATCGCGGCGATTGCCGCGACATCGGCCAAACGCAAGGACATTGCCGCGATGGCGCAGGCGATCGCGGCCATGCGCAGCGACGCCGACGCCGGCGTATTGCCCTTGCAAGGCGACCGCGACTTCCACTCCGCGATCGTGCAGTCCTGCGGTAACAGCGTGCTGATCGACACGGTGCAGCGCTTCTGGGACGCACGCCGCGGTCCGATGTTCGAGCGCATGGTCGACCACTTCGAAACCCCGGAGTCCTGGAACGCCGCGATCGCGGAGCACGACAAGATCATCGCCGCGATCCGCGCCCATGACCCGGCCCAGGCCCGTGCGGCCATGCATGAACACATGGACCGCTCGCACACCCGATTCAACGTCAGCTGGCGCCATTCGCGCCGAACCAGGAAACCATCACCATGACACCCTTCATTCGCCTGCACCCGGCCGACGACGTGCTGATCGCCCGCGCGCAACTCGTCGGCGGCACCGTTGTCGACGGCATCACGGTACGCGGCATCATCCCGCCAGGCCACAAGATCGCCACCCGCGCCATCGCCGTCGGCGAACCGGTACGGCGCTACAACCAGATCATCGGCTTCGCATCACGCGCGATCGGCGTCGGCGAGCATGTGCACACGCAGAACCTCGACATGGGCCCGGACAAGGGCGACTTCGCACGCGACTATGCATTCGGCGCCGACGTCAAGCCGGAATCCACGCCGCGCAAGGCCACGTTCATGGGCTACAAACGCGCCGACGGCCGCGTGGCCACGCGCAACTACATCGGCATCCTGTCCAGCGTGAACTGCTCCGCCACCGCCGCACGTGCGATTGCAGACCACTTCTCGCGCCAGAACCATCCGCAGGCTTTGGCCGGTTTCCCGAATGTGGACGGCGTGGTCGCGCTGACCCACGGCACCGGTTGCGGCATGGACACCGAAGGCACCGGCATGCAAATCCTGCAACGCACCCTCGCCGGTTATGCCACGCATGCCAACTTCGCCGGCGTGCTGGTGGTCGGCCTGGGTTGCGAGTCGAACCAGATCAACGCATGGCTGGCGACCAGCAGCCTGCGCGAGGGCGAAACCCTGCGCGTGTTCAACATCCAGGACAGCGGCGGCACCAGCAAGACGGTGGCCAAGGGCGTGGCGCTGGTCCAGGAGATGCTGCCGCTGGCCAACCAGGCGCACCGCGAGGAATGCGATGCCAGCCACATCACCATCGGCCTGCAGTGCGGTGGCTCCGACGGTTACTCCGGCATCAGCGCCAATCCGGCGCTGGGCGCGGCAGTCGACCTGCTGGTGGCGCACGGCGGCACCGCGATCCTGAGCGAAACGCCCGAGATCTACGGCGCCGAGCATCTGCTGACACGTCGGGCGGTCGACCGCGAGGTCGGCGAGAAGCTGCTCGAACGCATTCGCTGGTGGGAGGACTACACCCGGCGCAACAACGGCGAGATGAACAACAATCCCTCGCCCGGCAACAAGGCCGGCGGCCTGACCACGATTCTGGAGAAGTCCCTGGGCGCCGCGGCCAAGGGCGGCACGACCAACCTGACCGGCGTCTACAACTACGCCGAGCCGGTGACCGCCAAGGGCTTCACCTTCATGGACACGCCGGGCTACGACCCCTGCTCGGTGACCGGACAGATCGCCGGTGGCTGCAAC
>JBFJZP010000503.1:0-2981 GCA_041622095.1 Burkholderiaceae bacterium
ATCACCGCATAGTCGATCGAGTCGGACGGGCAGGCGGCAAACGCCTGCTTGCCCACCCGGGCAAAATTGCCGTCGCGAGCAACTTCGCTCCAGGCGCTGGTACAGGCGGCCAGAATATCCTGGCGGCACTGACCGATCGCCGCCAGCCACACCGACGCCTTCATCATGAAGATGCCGCTGTTCCACAGGTAGGAGCCTTCATCCAGGTAGGTCTGGGCGGTTTTCAGGTCCGGCTTCTCGACGAAGCGCGTGATCAAGCGTGCCAGATCATCCATTTGGCCGTCCAGGGCCAACGCGCTACCACCCTGGATATACCCGTACCCGGTTTCCGGCGCATCGGGCGTGATGCCGAATGTCACCACCAGGCCCCTGGTGGCCAGTTCGGCGCCCTTGCGCACCGCGGCCCTGAACGCGTCGGTGTCCACGATCACATGGTCGGCCGGCATCACCAGCAGCACCGGGTCGGTCGACTTGTCGTCGACTGCGGCCAGTGCCGCCAGCGTCAGCGCCGGCGCGGTATTGCGGCCCAGCGGCTCCAGCACGATGGTGCCCGGCTTGCCCATCAGTCGCAGTTGCTCGGCGATCACGAAGCGGTATTCCTCGTTGCACACCACCATGGGCGGCGCCAGCTGCGCGCCGATACCCTCGGTACGGCGCACCGTGGCCTGCAACAGCGAGTCGTCGCCGATCAGCGGCAGCAATTGCTTGGGATACTTCTCGCGCGACAGCGGCCAGAGCCGGGTGCCGGAGCCCCCCGACAAGACCACCGGTTGCACCCGGGTTTCCAAGTCCGGTGCGGTTGTTGTTCTTGATCTTCCGGCTTCAGCCACGTGCATCTCCCCAACGCAATTCGGCGGATTCGTCACCCTGGTACAAGGTCTTTCCGTTGCGGTCGACGCAGTACTGGGGCGACACGATCATGTCCTCGAAACACATGTCGGCAGCAATCCGGGTGTACTCGAACAGAATGCTGCGCCGTACCGTGGAGCCCGCGCGCAGGGTCGAGCCATGGCCGATCCAGGCCGGGCCGACGATGCTGGCGCCCGGCTCGATACACACGCTCGAGCCGATGTAGACCGGCCCCTGGATGTTCACCTCGTCCCAGGCAATGCAGGTGTTGATGCCGGTCCAGATGCCGGGCTTGACTTCGCGTCCCGGCATGGTCAGCTGCGCGACGTCGCCGCGCAACACGCGTTGCAGCACCGACCAGTAGTCGCTGACCCGCCCGATGTCGATCCAGTTGAAGAACCGGCTCTGGGCATAAAACGGCATTCCCTCGGCCACCAGCGACGGGAACAGCTGCGAACCGATGTCGTACTCGGTGTCGGGGGGAATCAGCTTCAGCGCCTCCGGTTCGAAGATGTATATACCGGTGCTGGCCAGCGTCGAGCGGGCCTCGGCCGGCTCGGGCTTTTCCTGGAACGACTCGACCTTGCCGTCCTTGCCGGCCACGACGATGCCGTAGTTCTTGACGTCCTCGCGTGGCACGTCGAGCGTCACCACGCTGGCGATCGCGCCTTTCGTCTTGTGCTCATGCAGGGCGGCGCCGATGTCGAGGTCGATCAAGGCATCGCCGCACAAGACGATCGTGGTCTCGTCGAAAAAGCCGCTGAAATCCTGGATCTTGCGCATGCCGCCGGCCGAGCCGCGCGGCTTGGGGACGATGTCGCCATGGGCGCGAACGCCTTCATACGAATATCCGATCTGCACGCCCCAATGGTGGCCGTCGCCGAAATACTGCTCGATCTTGTCGTTGTGGAACGCCACGTTGACCATGATCTCCTTGACCCCGAACTTCGCCAGGTGCTCGATCAGGTATTCCATCACCGGTTTACCCAGAATCGGCACCATCGCCTTGGGCAAGACATTGGTCAGCGGGCGAACCCGCGTGCCTTGGCCGGCCGCCAGAATCATGCCCTTAGCCATGGTGGTGCTTCACTTTCATATTTCCCCCTGATTGCTTTTAGTTTGTTGTCGCACGGTAGCCTTGCGGATTGCTGCTCTGCCAGCGCCAGGCGTCGCTGCACATCGCCTGCAGGTCGCGCTGCGCCTGCCATCCGAGCAACTCCCGGGCCTGCGCCGGATCAGCGTAACACGCCGCAATGTCACCGGCGCGGCGTTCGGCGATCCGGTAAGGTATGGCCCGGCCGCAGGCGTTTTCGAAGGCGCGCAGCATGTCGAGCACGCTGTAGCCCACGCCGGTGCCCAGGTTGATCGCCCGGCATTCCGCATGCTCGCGCAAACGCTCCAGTGCCGCGAGGTGGCCCAGCGCCAGGTCGACCACATGGATGTAGTCGCGCACGCCGGTGCCGTCGGGTGTCGAATAGTCGTTGCCCCACACGTTCACATGGGGCCTGCGGCCCACCGCCACCTGCGCCACGAAGGGCAGCAGATTGTTCGGCGTGCCTTGCGGATCCTCGCCGATCATGCCGCTGGCATGCGCGCCTACCGGGTTGAAGTAGCGCAGGATCGAGATGCGCCAGTCGGCGTCGCTGCGATGCAGCGCACGCAGCATGTCCTCGATCACCAGCTTGGTCTGGCCGTAGGGGTTGGTGGCCGACAACGGATGGGCTTCGTCCAGCGGCAGGTGCTGCGGGTCGCCGTACACGGTGGCCGACGAACTGAACACCAGCGTCTTGACCTCGCTCTCGCGCATGGCTTCGAGCAGTTGCACCGTGCCGTTGACGTTGTTGTCGTAATACGCCAGCGGGTTCTCCACCGATTCGCCCACCGCCTTGAGTCCGGCAAAGTGGATCACTGCGCTGGCGCCGCTCTCGACCAAGGCTTTGCGCACCGCAGCCCGGTCCCGGATGTCGCCGTGTACCACCTTGAGCTTCTTGTCAGTGATCTGCTCCACCCGCGCCAGCGCTTCCGGCTGGCTGTTGCAGAAGTTGTCGAACACCGTCACCGCGTGGCCGGCCTCGAGCAACTCGACACAGGTATGGCTGCCGATATACCCCGCTCCGCCGGTGACGAGGATC
>JBFJZP010000504.1:0-2973 GCA_041622095.1 Burkholderiaceae bacterium
CCGGTGAGCATCGAGTTCTCCATCGCCCGGCGGAAGTTGGTCTCGGCCACCAGCGCCTGTTGCGCCTGATGGCGCCGGCGGTTGTGACGCCAGTTGGCGATCAACATCCAGGCCGTCATGATGCTGAGCACGCCGACCAGCCAGAACAGCCCGCTGCCGATGACGCCCAGCGACGTCCGGTAGGCCTGGGCCCGCAGCACCAGGCCGTTGCCGACCGGCGAGACCGGCACCTCGTATTCGTTGACCGGTACCACCCAGGGCAGCAGGCCGCCGGCCGGGTTGCGCGCCGGCACGCTGGTGCCGGCGAGCTTGGCGCCCTTGTCGTCGAGCAGCGAGATCGCGTAACGCGCGGACACTTCCGCCGGCACGCCATAACGGTACAGACCGTCGACCGAGTATTCCGCCAGCACAACGCCGGAGAACCGGGTGCCGTCGTTCATCGGAATATGCAACTGCAACAACGGCACTGCGGCGCCGGATGCGGCGCGCTGGGCATAAATCGGTTGCATCGTCTCCTGCGCCAGCCGGAAGATGTTCTGGGTCTCGCCAGCGTTCAGTGTCTCTCCGACCAGCGGCGCCGATCCCGGTTGCAGGCTGGCCGTGGAATAGGTGGCCCGGATACGCTGGGCCTGGTCGACCCAGCTCAGTCGCTCCAGGTCCGGGTACTGGATCACCAGCGCCTCGGCCCGGACCTGGAACTCCTCGATGTCCAGGTCGTGGTTGGAAATGTCGCGGGCGATCCGCATCAACTGCTCCTGCCGCTCCAGCAGACGCAGCCGCAGGCGTTGCTGGGTGTATTCGACATCGCGGCGTACTGCCTCATGCTCGCGGTCGATTTCCTCCAGCCGCAGGTACGCGAAAGCGGCCACGATTGCGGCCAGGAACAGTAGCACCGCCAGCAACGGTGCCAGCACCGCGAACCGGTCCTGGCGCCGCGGCGCGAGTTGCCACCACCAGTGGCGGACGCGTTCGGCCGCTGCGCCATGCGGCGCCGCGCTGCTGGTGGGTTCGGTCGACATCCGGCGAGTGTATGGGAGACGCCGGGGCAGGGTTGTCCGGGATGGCGGCCGGACCCGGATTCGGCGCATCATTGCCGTGTCAGCGGGCTTTACTCGTATTTCACAGTGTGAGTTGGAAAAGCGTTATTTGAAAAACCTGATTCCTTGTGCGAGAATTCGCCTACAGTAGCCCTATTGCATCAATTCCAAGGAGACGAATATGTCGGATCAGCCCCGCAGTGCAGGCACCACCAAAGGTGAGGACGAGAACGCGCTGGAAACCCGTGAGTGGTTGGATGCCTTGTCCGCGGTGATGGACGCCGAGGGCCCCGAACGGGCCCATGCATTGCTGGAACAACTGCTCGAACATGCGCGGCAGAACAGCCTGGACATGCCGTTCTCCGCCACCACCGGCTATGTCAATACGATCGAACCCGGCGAGCAGGCCCGAAGCCCCGGCAATCTGGAGCTCGAAGGCCGTCTTCGCGCCTATATGCGCTGGAATGCGATGGCCCTGGTGGTCAAGGCGAACCGGCTGGATCCGGCCGATGGCGGGGACCTCGGTGGCCACATCAGTTCATTCCAGTCGCTGGCCCACATGTTCGCGGCCGGCTTCAACCATTTCTGGCATGGCGACAGCGAAGGCCACGGTGGCGACCTGCTGTATATACAGGGGCATTCGGCACCCGGCATTTACGCACGCGCCTTTCTTGAAGGCCGGTTGACCGAGGAGCAGCTGCTCAACTTCCGCCAGGAAGTCGGCGGCAAGGGATTGTCGAGTTATCCGCATCCCAAGCTGATGCCGGAGTTCTGGCAGTTCCCGACCGTGTCGATGGGCCTGGGCCCGCTGATGGCGATTTACCAGGCGCGATTCCTGAAATACCTGCATGCACGTGGCATTGCCGACACGTCCAAACGCAAGGTCTGGGTGTTCTGCGGCGACGGCGAGATGGACGAGCCGGAAAGCCTGGGCGCGATCAGCCTGGCGGCACGCGAGAAACTCGACAACCTGGTGTTCATCATCAACTGCAACCTGCAGCGGCTGGACGGACCGGTGCGGGGCAACGGCAAGATCGTGCAGGAGCTCGAGGGCGAGTTCCGCGGCTCGGGCTGGAACGTCATCAAGCTGTTGTGGGGTTCCGAGTGGGACGAGCTGCTGGCGCGCGACAAGGACGGTGCGCTGCGCAAGATCATGATGGACACGCTCGACGGTGACTACCAGGCCTTCAAGGCCAACGACGGTGCCTTCGTACGCAAGAACTTTTTCGGTCGCGATCCGCGCACGCTGGAAATGGTCTCCGGCATGACCGACGACGAAGTCTGGAGTCTGCGCCGTGGAGGCCATGACGCCCAGAAGGTATATGCCGCCTTCCACAAGGCCAACCAGACCGTCGGTCAGCCGACCGTGATGCTGGTCAAGACCGTCAAGGGTTACGGCATGGGCAAGGCGGGCGAGGGCAAGAACACCGCCCACCAGACCAAGAAACTGACGGACGAGGACATCCGTTATTTCCGCGACCGCTTCAATATCCCGATCCCGGACAGCGAACTGTCCAAGATCCCGTTCTACAAGCCGGCCGACGACACGCCGGAGATGCGTTACCTGCATGAGCGGCGCCAGGCTCTCGGCGGTTACCTGCCCAAGCGGCGCGCGAAGGCCGAGGAACAGTTCACGATTCCGCCGCTGGAGACGTTCAAGGCGGTCATCGATGCGACCGCAGACGGCCGCGAGATCAGCACCACGCAGGCGTATGTGCGTTTCCTGACGCAGTTGCTGCGCGACAAGGAATTGGGCCCGCGCGTGGTGCCGATCCTGGTCGACGAGGCGCGCACCTTCGGCATGGAAGGCCTGTTCCGGCAAATCGGCATCTACAACCCGGAAGGGCAGAAGTACACCCCGGTCGACAAGGACCAGGTCATGTACTACAAGGAAGACAAGGCCGGCCAGATCCTGCAGGAGGGCATCAACGAAGCC
>JBFJZP010000505.1:0-2967 GCA_041622095.1 Burkholderiaceae bacterium
AGCTGGTGGATCACGCGGTGTGCGCGGTCCAGGTCGCGCGTGACCAGGCCGGCGGCCAGGCCATACGGCGTGTCGTTGGCCCGGCGCACCACCTCGTCCTCGTCGTCGAAGCCCAGGATCGCCATCACCGGGCCGAAGATTTCCTCCTGCGCGATCAGCATGTCATCCCGGCAATCGGTGAAAACGGTCGGCAACACATAGGCGCCACCGGCCAGCGCGCCATCGGTCGCACGTGCGCCGCCGGCCAGCAGCCGGGCGCCCTCCTGCTTGCCCGACGCGATGTAGCCGAGCACCTTCTCCATGTGCGCCTGGCTCACCAGCGGCCCGAAGTTGGTCGTCGGGTCCTGCGGGTCGCCGATGCGGATGCGCTGCACCCGCTCCAGGATCCGGGCCTCGAATGCCGGCTGGATCGAGCGGTGCACGAACACCCGCGTGCCATTGGTGCAGACCTGGCCGGAGCTGTAGAAGTTGGCCATCATCGCAATGTCGGCCGCGC
The DNA here is from genome assembly GCA_041622095.1 of Burkholderiaceae bacterium. GTDB lineage: Bacteria > Pseudomonadota > Gammaproteobacteria > Burkholderiales > Burkholderiaceae_C > CAISIP01. The sequence goes on from JBFJZP010000505.1 coordinate 497, forward strand.
GGTCCAGGTCCGCATCGGCGAAGACGATCAACGGCGACTTGCCGCCGAGTTCCATCGTCACGTCCTTGAGCGTCGAGCCGGAGGCGCTGGCCATCACCTTCTTGCCGGTGACGGTACCGCCGGTGAACGAGATCTTCTCGATGCCCGGATGTTCGGTCAGCCAGGCACCCACGGTGGCGCCGGGCCCATTGAGCACGTTGAAAACACCGTCCGGCAGCCCCGCCTCGGTATAGATCTCGGCCAGCTTCAATGTGGTCAGCGGCGTGACCTCGCTGGGCTTGAAGATCATCGCGTTGCCGGCGGCCAGTGCCGGCGCAGACTTCCACAAGGCGATCTGGATCGGATAGTTCCAGGCGCCGATGCCGGCCACCACGCCCAGCGGTTCACGCCGGGTGTAGACGAAGGAACTCTCGCGCAGCGGCACCTGCAGGCCTTCGATCGCGGTGGCCAGGCCGGCGTAATACTCCAGCACGTCGGCGCCGGTGACGATGTCGACCGCGCGCGTCTCGGAACGCGGCTTGCCGGTGTCCAGGGTCTCCAGATCGGCCAGTTCGTCGTTGCGCGCACGCAGGATGTCGACCGCGCGGCGCAACACCCGCGAGCGTTGCATCGCGGTGAAACCGGCCCAGATGCGCTGGCCGGCCTGGGCGCTGGCGACGGCGGCATCGACATCCTCGCGGGACGCACTCTGCACCTCGGCCAACACCGCGCCATTGGCCGGGTTGACGGTGCGGAAGGTCTCGCCGCCGGTGGCGTCCACATGGGCGCCGCCGATATAGTTTTTTTGCATTGCAATGGCAGTCATGCCAGGACTCCTTGATTCAGGGGAAAACATTCGCACGCATGGCGATGCGGCCGGCCGCAGGTCGGACCGATCCGGCCGAGGCCGCCAGCTGTCAGCCCATCGCCTTGCCGAGCAGGGCGTGGTAGAGCTCGCGGTCGCCGAGTATGCCAATCGGCTGCTCACCTTCGCGTAGCACCAGTTTCTGGCCGGTCTGGTAGCGGATATGCAAGGCGTCGCGCATGCCGATGTCGGCATCGACCAGCGTCGGGCGCTCCAGCAGCTTCTCGATCGGCTCACCGGCAGTCCAGCGTTGCATCGGCCAAGTGTCCGTGCCGTGGCGCAAGCCTTGCACCGCACCCTGGGCATCGCGCAGGAACCAGATGTCGGCCAGTTCGTCGAGGCAGGTTTCGCCGTCACGTTGTGCACACTCGGTCAGCGGCCGCATCAGGCTGCGGCCACGCAACACGTTGAGCGGGTTGGTATGGGCCACGAACGCGCGCACATAGTCGTTCGCCGGGTTGAGCACAATCTCCTCCGGCCGGCTGTGCTGCACGATCTGGCCACCCTTCATGATGACGATGTTGTTGCCCAGCTTGAGCGCCTCGTCCAGGTCGTGGCTGACGAACACGATGGTCATGTTCAGCTTGCGCTGCAACTCCAGCAGTTCGTCCTGCAGACCCTGGCGGATCAGCGGGTCGAGCGCGGAAAACGGCTCGTCCATCAGCAGGATGTCGGCATCCATCGCCAGCGCCCGCGCCAGGCCGACGCGTTGCTGCATGCCGCCGGACAGCGCGTCCGGCCGCTTGTCGCGCCATTGGCTCAGCCCCACCAGTTCGAGCTTGTCGTCGATGCGCTTCTTGCGCTCGCCCGACGGCAACCCCTGCATCTCCAGGCCCAGGCTGACGTTCTCCGCCACGGTGAGCCAGGGCATGAGCGCGAACTTCTGGAACACCATCGCGATGCGTTGCGTGCGCATTGCCTTCAAGGTAGCGGCGGAGCAGTTGGCGATATCGACCTCGGCACCTTCGTGCGCGATCAACAACCGCCCGCGGCTGACGGTGTTCAGGCCGTTGATGCAGCGCAACAGGCTGGACTTGCCGGAGCCCGACAGCCCCATCAGCACGCAGATCTCGCCGCGTTGCACCGACAGGTTGGCTTTCTCGACACCGACGATCAGGCCGGTCTTCTTGAATATCTCGTCGCGCGACAGGCCCTGGTCGAGCAGATCCAGCGCCGGCTTCGGGGAGTTGGAGAAGACCACGTCCACGTCTTCAATCCGGATCAGCGGCGACGAATCGGCCCGCGCGCCACCCGTTGCGGGGCTGTTGGCCCTGGAATCGTTCTGGCGGCTCATGCTGCACCTCCGGCGCTGCGGCTGCGCTGCTTGCAGACCCGGTCGAGCATGATGGCGAGCAGCACGATGGCCAGGCCGGCCTCGAAGCCGACGGCGATGTCGGCGGTATTGAGTGCGCGCACCACCGGTTTGCCCAGGCCGTCGGCACCCACCAGGGCTGCGACGACGACCATCGACAAGGACAACATGATGCACTGCGTGATGCCCGCCGAAATGCTCGGCATGGCATGCGGCAATTCGATGCGCGTGAGCAACTGGCGGCGCGAGCAGCCGAAGGCCTTGCCCGCATCCATCAGGTCGCTGGGCACGTCATGGATGCCCAGGTAGGTCAGC
>JBFJZP010000506.1:0-2965 GCA_041622095.1 Burkholderiaceae bacterium
GGGTCGGTTCGGTGCGCGGGTTCCACCGGGTGCCGGGTCGCACGCGACTGGCGCTGCTGCAGTGCTGCGAGCGGGGTCCGAAGACATGCCGGGTGTGCCGGATGCCCGCGCCATGCCTCCCCGCGCCGAAGAGGCACAGCGCGCGCAAGGTCGCACGCGATGAGAGCCGTGCTGCTGTGCATGTGGATGCTGCACTGGTTGCCGTTGCCGGTGCTGGGCCGCGTCGGGGACGCCCTCGGCGCCGTCCTGTACCGCATCGCCGCCAAGCGTCGCAGGATCACGCTGACCAACCTGCGCCATTGTTTCCCGGATTGGACCGAGCGCCGGCGCGCGATGGTTGCGCGCCAGCATTTCCAGGCCTATACGCGCAGCATCCTCGAACGCGGCATCCTGTGGTGGGCATCCGAGGGCCGGCTGCGCAAATTGATCGTCATGGACCCGCCGCTGCCACGGCAGAAGGTCGCCGAAGGCCCGACGATCTTCCTGTGTCCGCATTTCGTCAGCCTCGATGTCGCCGGCGTGGCGGTGGCGATGGACACGCCGGGCTGCTCGATCTACTCGCGCCAGAGCAACCCGGTGCTCGACGCGGCTCTGCGCAAGGGTCGAACCCGGTTTCATCCGGTGGCGCTGTTCGCGCGCTCCGAGGGTATCAAGCCGTTGATCCGGGCCATGCACCGGGGCCTGCCGTTCTTCATGTGCCCGGACATGGATTTCGGCCCGCGCGACGCATTGTTCGTCCCGTTCTTCGGCGTCCCCGCGGCCACCTTGTCCGCACCGGCGCGGATCGCACGCCTGACCGGCGCCAGCGTCGTGCCGGTCGTGGCCCGGATGTTGCCCGGATACCGGGGCTGGCAGGTCTCGTTCCTGCCGGCCTGGGAGGACTATCCCGGGCACGACCTGGTGCAGGCCACGCGGCGCATGAACGCATTCATCGAGACCCAGGTGCTGCAGGCACCGGCCGAGTATTTCTGGGCCCATCGGCGATTCAAGACCCGGCCACCCGGTGCACCCGACCTGTATGCCGAACACGCCGTGCCAGCGCCATTGTTGATGCCAACCAACCAATAAGCCTGCGGGCGGCTGGCATGTCCGACCTGAGCCGTGACCAGCAGCCCGGAACCGGCCTGCCGCCAATGCGCGCGCGCTGAGGCGGCTCAATCGCTGATCGTCCCAGGCATGGCAATGTGTGCTGACCGGCTTCGTACAGACCATCAGGCCCTTCGCGCTGTGCACAAGTGCGAAGCCTTTCGCAGGAGAAGAACATGTCCACCATCCCGCTCAATCTCGAGACCGACACCGTCGACTTGCCCGCGCCACAGCTGTCCACCGACCTGGGCTTGCTGCATGCGCTGCAACAGCGCCGCAGTACACGGGTGTTCCGGCCCGACCCGCTGTCGCTGGACAGGTTGTCGGCATTGTTGTGGGCCGGTTTCGGCATCAACCGGCGCGATGCCGGCGGGCGCACGGCGCCTTCGGCGCGCGATTGGCAGGAAATCGACATCTACGCGGTGCTGGCAGAGGGAAGCTACCGGTTCGACGCCAAGGCCGGCCAGTTGCTGCTGGTCAGGACCGACGACCTGCGTGCGGCGACCGGGACCCAGGACTTCGTCGCGAGTGCACCGCTGAATCTCGTCTATGTGGCGGACTTCGCCCGGATGCACGATGCTTCAGACGAGGAGCGCAGGTTCCTGGCCGGCGCGGATGCCGGCTGCATTGCGCAGAACGTCTACCTGTATTGCGCCTGCACCGGCCTGGCAACCGTCGTGCGCGGACTGATCGACCGCCGGCGCCTCGCGGCTGCCCTGGGCCTGACCCCCACCCAGCGCATCGCGCTGGCCCAGAGCGTGGGCCTGGAGGTGCAGGGGTGAGCCGCCGGGCCGTTCCCAAGGCGAATAGCCCCGAAGCGCACAGCGCGAAGGGTCGTCCAGTGAACCGGAAACCCTCCCCACGGCGACGCAGCCTTGCACCAGACCGGCCGGACACCCGCTCCGGTGCAAGGCCATGACCGACGTCGTGCTCGACCCGATGCTGCCCGAGTCGATGGAGGCAGGCGCCATGGGCTGCATCGAGCAGTGGCTGGTCAACGAAGGCGACCATGTCCAGGCGGGACAAACGCTGGCACGGGCCTGTCTTGTCCATACGCTGGTCGATGTCACTGCCAGCCGCGCCGGCATCATCGAAGAGATTCTCGTTCCGACCGGCGAGACATTCGAACGCGGCGAGGTGCTGGCGCGCCTGATCGCGATCTGAGCCGGTGCACCGCCGGGCCATGCCACCACCGGAGCCTGCAGCCATGGTGGACACCATCGGTGCGGTGCCGACGGTGGATGACAAACTGCGTTTCCTGCAGTCGCGACACGCATATCCGCACCTGTTGCAAGCGCCGACCTGGGTGGAGACCCACATGTCATGGGTGTTTTTTGCCGGCGATCGGGTGTACAAGCTCAAGAAGCCGGTGCGGTTTCCGTTGCTGGACTTCACGACGCTGGCGGCGCGCGAATGGAATTGCCTGGAGGAACTGCGGCTGAACCGGCGGCTGGCGCCCGACGTCTATCTGGGCCTGATGGCGCTGCAGCAAGACGCGCAGGGGCTGGTGCTGGTGCCGCGGGAAGACTGTGTCCCGGACCGGCGGACAGTGGATTGGCTGGTGCTGATGCGCCGGCTGCCGCCCCAAGACATGCTGCAGGACCGGATCGCGACCCATCGCGTCGACCCGCGCGACATCGACGACTTGGCACGACTGCTGTCGCGCTTCTTCCACGACGCGACCCGGGTCAAGATCTCCGTGCAGGACTACCTGACCCGCTTCCAGCGCGACCAGGCGGTGAACCGCGAAGTGCTGCTCAGACCCCAGTTCCGGGTGCCCGGCGTGAGGTCGGCACTCGCACGGCACGACGCAGCGCTGGCGCAGTGCGAGGGCTGGTTGCGCCAACGCGCAGATGACGGGCACATCGTCGACGGGCAC
>JBFJZP010000507.1:0-2956 GCA_041622095.1 Burkholderiaceae bacterium
CGGTGGGCGCGATGCTGTCCGGTGCCTTGACCAAGGTCCATCCGCAAGGCCTGCCCGACGACACGATCCGCATCCAGCTCGAAGGCACCGGTGGCCAGTCGTTCGGTGCATTCCTGGCCAGCGGCATCTCCTTGTACCTGATCGGTGACGCCAACGACTACACCGGCAAGGGCCTCAGCGGCGGCCGTGTCGTCGTGCGCCCGAGCATCGAGTTCCGCGGCGATCCGACGCGCAACATCATCACCGGCAACACCGCCTTGTACGGCGCGACCGCCGGCGAGGCATTCTTCGGCGGCGTGGCAGGCGAACGTTTTGCGGTGCGCCTGTCCGGCGCCACCGCAGTCGTCGAGGGCACCGGTGACCATGGCTGCGAATACATGACCGGCGGCACCGTGGCCGTGCTGGGCTTGACCGGCCGCAACTTCGCTGCCGGCATGAGCGGCGGCGTTGCCTATGTGTACGACGAAGACGGCAAGTTCGCGCAACGCTGCAACACCGCGATGGTGTCGCTCGAGAGCGTCCTGTCTGCGCGCGAGCAGCAGGCCATGGTCGATCCGGCCGTGTGGCATCGCGGGCAATCCGACGAGGCACAACTCAGGAAGATGCTGGAGGACCACAACCGCTGGACCGGCAGCAAACGTGCACGCGACCTGCTCGACAACTGGGAGCTGAGCCGTTCGCGTTTCATCAAGGTGTTCCCGATCGAATACAAGCGCGCGCTCGGCGAGCTGGCCGCGCGTGCCAAGGCGGCCGAGGCCAGTGCCGCGACACCGGCAGCCAAGCCTGCGGCAGCCCCCGCCGGCAAGAGCCGCGCGGTGGCCGCCAAGTAAGACAAACCCAGCGACAGACATCAGCAGGATTGAACATGGGAAAAATCACCGGATTCATGGAGTACCCGCGGTTGGAGGAGGCCTATCGGCCGGCCAAGGAGCGGATCAAGGAATACCGCGAGTTCGTGGTGGCGCTGGACGATGCACAGGCCAAGATCCAGGGCGCACGTTGCATGGACTGCGGTACGCCGTTCTGCAACAACGGCTGCCCGGTCAACAACATCATCCCGGACTTCAACGACCTGGTCTACCAGGGCGACTGGAAGAACGCGGCGGCGGTGCTGCACAGCACCAACAACTTTCCGGAGTTCACCGGGCGGATCTGCCCGGCGCCGTGTGAAGCCGCCTGTACGCTCAACGTCAACGACGATGCGGTCGGCATCAAGTCGATCGAGCATGCGATCAGCGACAAGGCCTGGGCCAATGACTGGGTGCAGCCGCGCAAGGCCAAGCACCGTACCGGCAAGTCGGTCGCGGTGGTCGGTTCCGGACCGGCCGGGCTGGCCGCGGCGCAGCAACTTGCCCGGGTGGGCCATGATGTGACGGTGTTCGAGAAGAACGACCGTGTCGGCGGCCTGCTGCGTTACGGCATCCCTGACTTCAAGCTCGAGAAGTCGCATATCGATCGCCGGGTTGCGCAGATGGAGGCCGAAGGTGTGGTGTTCCGCACCGGTGTGCTGGTCGGCGAGTTTCCGAAGGACAGCAAGGTCACCAACTGGGCGCGCGAATCGATCAGTGCCGAGCAGTTGCAGGAGGACTTCGATGCGGTGCTGCTCGCCGGTGGTGCCGAGCAGTCACGCGACCTGCCGGTGCCGGGGCGTGACCTCAAGGGCGTGCATTTCGCGATGGAATTCCTGCCCCAGCAGAACAAGGTCAACGGCGGTGACAAGGTGCGCGACCAGCTGCGCGCCGATGGCAAGCATGTGATCGTCATTGGTGGTGGCGACACCGGCAGCGACTGCGTGGGCACCAGCAACCGGCACGGCGCCAAGAGCGTCACCCAGTTCGAGCTGATGCCGCAGCCGCCGGTCGAGGAAAACCGCCCGATGACCTGGCCTTATTGGCCGATCAAGTTGCGCACCAGTTCCAGCCACGAGGAGGGTTGCGAGCGGGAATTCGCGATCTCCACCAAGGAGTTCATCGGCGAGAAGGGCCGTGTCAAGGCGCTCAAGACCGTGCGCGTCGAATGGAAAGACGGCAAGATGGTCGAGGTCGCCGGTTCGGAGCAGATCCTGCCGGCCGACATGGTGCTGCTGGCCATGGGTTTCGTTTCGCCGGTTGCGACGGTGCTCGAGGCCTTCGGGGTCGAGAAGGACGCCCGCGGCAACGCACGCGCCAGCACCGACTTCGGTACCGGCTACGCGACCAGCATCGACAAGGTGTTTGCGGCCGGCGACATGCGCCGGGGTCAGAGCCTGGTGGTCTGGGCCATCCGCGAAGGACGCCAGGCGGCGCGTGCGGTGGACGAGTTCCTGATGGGCTTCAGCGACCTGCCGCGCTGACGACTCCAGCGTACCGGGTCGTGCGTTCGGCGCACCCCCCGGCTCAGGGGAGTGGGAGGCCGGCGGGAAGAGCCGGGTTGAAATCCCTTATCATGTCCGGCCGGCCAGCTGCCGGCGTCTGTTTTTTTGCATGGATCCATCCTTCCCTGACCCCCTTGTCGAATTGCGCGATCTCACCTTCGGTTATGGCGAAAGAGTCATTCTCGACGGCATATCGCTGACCATTCCACGTGGCAAGGTCACGGCCCTGATGGGCGCCTCCGGTGGCGGCAAGACCACGATACTGCGCCTGATCGGCGGCCAGAACCGCGCCCAGAAGGGCGAACTGCGCCTGTATGGCGCGGACGATTTCCAGGATGTCGGAGCGTTGGACCAGGAGCAACTGTACGCGGCGCGCCGGCGCATGGGCATGTTGTTCCAGTTTGGTGCCTTGTTCGCCGACCTGAGCGTCTTCGAGAACGTGGCCTTTCCGCTGCGTGAACACTCCACGCTTGCGGAGGGCCTGGTGCGCGATATCGTGCTGATGAAGCTCAATGCGGTCGGCCTGCGTGGCGCACGCCACCTGATGCCCAGTGAGATTTCGGGCGGTATGGCACGGCGGGTCGCGCTGGCGCGTGCGATCGC
>JBFJZP010000508.1:0-2952 GCA_041622095.1 Burkholderiaceae bacterium
CCCGATGTTGGCGTCCGGCCATTGTGCCCACCAGGCCTCGATCTGGCGATGTTCGGTGGTCAGTCGTTCGATCATCGCCTGCACATGGTTGCGTTCCTGGCCGCGTTCCGAACTCTGCAGCACCGCCGGAAACAATTCGCGCTCTTCCTCTGCATGGTGTTCCAGGATCACCGCGTCGAAGAACGCCAGCATCTGCGCGGCCACTTCACGCGCGCGCCGGGCCGGCTCCAGCAGCCCGGGCAATTCGCCCAAGGCGTCCAGGTGGCCGATGATGCCGACATGGCATTGCGAGAAGTTGGCGATCGGCGCATCGGTCTTGCCGGTGGGGGTCTTGTCGGTGTCGGTCATGGCGGAATCCTGGTTCGCGATGGAGGCTGGATCGGCCCATTGTGGGTCGCCAGCCGCGCACACGCCTTGATCATGATCATGGGATCGCCGATGCCATGCCGGCTTGACCGCTTATTGCACCAGCGGCGTGTCGGCTGCGTCGAGCTCGACGCCGACCAGGCGGGCCTGGCCGGCCAACAGTTGCAGGTACTGGCGCAGCGCGGTGACGAAACTCTGCTGGCGCAAGGTCATCGCGACTGCGCCACGCACCGCGTCGAATGTCTGTTCGACCCCGGGTTGGCGCGCCAGCACCTCGACCACATGCAGGCCGAAGCGGCTGTGCACCAGGCGCGGCATGACGCCGACCTGCGGCTGGCCGAACAGTTCACGCGCCAGTTCGGGCGCCAGATCTTCGCGTGTCACCCAGCCCAGGTCGCCGCCCTCGGCGCCACTGGGGCAATTGGAGAACTCGCGCGCCGATCGTGCGAATCCGTCACCGGCCTTGCCATCATGGCAGCGCACGTCGAGCAGGCAGGCCTCGGCGCGGTTGCGCAGGGCGACCACATCCATTCCCTGCGTCAGCGCAAAAAGAATATGCCGCAGATGGAGCCGTTCGCCGCGCTGGTAGCGCGCGGTGTGCGCCTGGTAGTGGCGCCGGCAGGCATCATCGGACGGGTCGGGTACGACGACCTCCTGCGCGATCAAGGCGTCGACCGCGTTGCTGGCGGCTTCGCTGGCCACGCCGTCCAGGCTCGGCGGGTCGCCGGCATCGAGCAGGCCGGCGGCGATCGCCGCCTGGCGCAGCAATTCGCTGCAGCCGCGCTGGCGCAGGTCTTGTGTTTCCAGTGTCTCGCCGGGCGCATGCAAGGCCACGCTGTTGACGCTGGCCGCGGGTGCTGTCGCAGGGGCGCTGGTGGCGGCGGAGAAAGTGGCTGTAGTGCTTGTCATCTGCGGCTCCCGATCAGACGCCGGCGCCGGGTTGGCGGGGCTGGTTATGGCCGGCCGGCAGGTTCAGGTGCCGGCTGCGTACGACCTGGTGCGGCCGGAACAGGTAGAAGACGGTGGCGAAACCGCTCCAGACATGGACCAGCCGGCTGAACGGGAACAGCAGGAAGATCGTCATGCCCAGCACCAGGTGCAGCTTGTAAGGCCAGTCCAGCGCCATCAGGCCGGCGGCGTCGGGGCGGAAGGTGACGATGCGCTGGGCCCAGTCGGACAAGGCCAGCATCACCGAACCGTCGCTGTGCCCGATCGAGAACGGCAGCGTGATCAGGCCCAGCACCAGCTGCACCCACAGGATGATCAGGATCGCGATATCGGTGCGGTGGCTGGTCAGCCGGATCCGTGGATCGAACAGGCGACGGTACAGCAACAGGCTCAGCCCGACGAAGCAGATCGCGCCGGCGATGTCGCCGGCGGTCACCGCGATCATCTGCTTCTGGCCGGCGGTGATGAAGGGCTCGTAGACCCAGTGCGGCGTCAGCAGCCCGACGAAGTGGCCGAAGAACAGGAACAGGATGCCGACGTGGAACAGGTTGCTGCCCCAACGCAAGGTGCCGGTGCGCAGCATCTGCGAGGAATCACTTTTCCATGTGTACTGGTCGCGGTCGAACCGCGCCAGGCTGCCCATCAGGAACACCGCCAGGCAGACATACGGATAGACGTTGAAGGCGAAGTTGTGCAGGTAAGTCTGGGTGACGTTCATGATGGGGCTCCTTCATGCGTGGTGGCTTTCGTGCGCCGGACAATCTGTATCGTCTGTTCCTGGCCTGGGCGGGCCTGGCCCTTGGTGGAACAGCCATCGAACACCGGGGGCTCGGCCCAGCTTTCGTCGAGGTCTTCCTCGGCCGGCAGCTTGACCGCCTCGGCCTTCTCGCCGGCCAGGTCGAGCAAGGCGCCCAGGATCGCGGCGTAAGGACTCTGGTGCTTCTGCAAGGCCGCGAAGATCGCGTTGAAGATGTGCGCCATCTCCGACAGGAAGGCCCGCGCCTCGGCGGGTGGTTGCGTCGAGACGAACTCCAGCACTGCCGGCAGGTAGTCCGGCAGTTCACCTTCGGCCAGGTAAAGGCCGGCCTTCTCGTAGGTTTGCGCCAGGTCGATCATCGCCGGGCCGCGGTCGCGCGAGTCGCCATGTACATGTTCGAACAGGTGCAGCGAGGTGGCGCGTCCCCGGTCGAACAGCGACACGTACTCCGCTTCGTTGGCCAGTCCGTCGCGTCTGGCCAGGGCGGCCAGCAGCGCATCGAGTTCCGCCAGACGCGACGGCGTCAGCGCGTTCTCCTGACGCAGCAGCGCACCGATCTCCGGCACCGCGGCGCGCAGATCCGCATTCGGATAACCGAGCAGGGCGGCCATGGTGCGCAGCGTGAGCGCCGCGTTCACCGGGGGGGATTTCTTGCCGAACATGTTCATACCTCCGCCCGGATCGGGATGGTGCGTTTCTTCTCGCTGCCGAACAGGCTGATCTCGCTGGTTCCTTCCGAGCAGCCGTTGCCGAAACTGAAGCCGCAGCCGCCGCGCACGTTGAAGGTGTTCTCCGCGTATTCGCGGTGGGTGCTGGGGATGACGAAGCGGTCCTCGTAGTTGGCGATGGCCATCACCTGGTACATCTCCTCGACCTCGGCC
>JBFJZP010000509.1:0-2945 GCA_041622095.1 Burkholderiaceae bacterium
AGCCCGGCAGGAATGCGCGGATGCCGTTGACCAGCACGGTCAGGCCGCCCTTGACCTTGCCGCTGGTGGTGCCGGTGACGAATTCACCGGACTCGAGCGATTTCTCGAGCGACATCCAGGATGCGAGGCGCTTGGCGGTGTCACGGCTGACGATGGTGTCGCCGTAACCGTTTTCCATGGCGACGATTGCCACGGAGACGAATTCACCGATCTGGCATTCAAGTTCGCCCTTGTCGTTCTTGAATTCGGAAATTGGAACGTAGGCTTCGGATTTCAGGCCGGCGTTAACGACCACAAAGTTGTGTTCGATACGCACCACTTCGGCGGTCACGACCTCGCCAACGCGGGTTTCGGAGGCCTTCAGTGATTCTTCAAACAGATCGGCAAAAGATTCAGACATTGTGCTTGCGGATAAACCGCGGGTTAAGTTGTACCACCACACGACCAGTGCGCCATTGAGGCACGAGGGGAGTCGTGTGGACGATCACGCTGGCCTGAGCCAGCGCAAGTTTTGTTCGCAGCCCTCTCAATTGCTGCGAAACGGCTGCAAGCCTTGCCACCAGCCCAACACGGTGTCGACCGATTCATCGATCGTCAGCTCCGAGTTGTCCAGTAGCCGGGCATCCTCCGCCGCTTTCAAAGGTGCGGTGCTGCGATTGGAATCGCGGGCATCCCTGGCCTCCAGGTCCTGGCGAAGACCGGCGATTGTAGTCGCAATTCCCTTTGAAATCAATTGTTTATGGCGGCGCTCCGCGCGTTTGGCGGCGCTGGCCGTCAGGTAGACCTTGAGCATGGCCCGCGGGAAGATCACGGTTCCCATGTCGCGCCCGTCCGCGACCAGGCCGGGCAGGCGCTGCGCCGCATGCTGCAGCCGGATCAGCGCATGGCGGACCGGAATCAGCGCCGAGACGCGCGATGCGTTCATGCCCATTTCCTCGGTGCGCACCAGTTCGCTGACGTTTTCATCGCCGAGCAGGATGCGCCCGTCGGTGAAGCGGATGTCCAGTTGCTCTACCAGGTTGGCAATCGCGGCTTCGCCGCTGCTGTCGAGCGTCAGCCCGGCACGGGTCGCGGCCAGCGCGGTGATGCGGTACAGGGCGCCGGAATCCAGGAAGTGGTAACCCAGGCGCTGGGCCAGTGCAGCGGCCAGCGTGCCCTTGCCGGACGCTGTCGGGCCGTCGATGCAGATGACCGGTATGTGCTCCAGACCGGTCTGCACCACGGAGAACAAGGCCTCGAAGTAGTCCGGGAAGGTCTTGGCCACACACTTCGGGTCCTGGATTCGCACCGGCAGGCTCGCCGGGTTGAACGCTGCCAGCGACAGGCACATCGCCATCCGATGGTCGTCGTAGGTCGCCACGCTGGCGGCGCGCCAGTGCGCAGCCGACTCCGGCGGCGTGATCCGGATGAAGTCAGGGCCTTCTTCGACCGTGGCGCCGAACTTGCGCAACTCGGTGGTCATGGCGGCAATGCGGTCGGTTTCCTTGACGCGCCAGCTGGCGATGTTGCGCAGGGTGCTGGTGCCGCGGGCGTACAAGGCCATGACCGCCAGCGTCATTGCGGCGTCCGGGATATGGTTGCAGTCCAGATCGATCGGGTGCAGGCCCTGGTCGGCGCCGGGCCCGGTCACTTCCAGCCAGTTGGCACCGCTGGTGATGCTGGCGCCCATCAGCCGGGCCGCCTCGACGAAACGGATATCGCCCTGGATCGAGTCGGTGCCGACACCCTGGATGCGGACCGGCGCCGCACCGGTGGGCGCGATGGCGCCCAGTGCGATGAAGTAGCTGGCCGAGGACGCATCGGCCTCGATATGCAGCTCGCCCGGCGATTGCAACTGGCTGCCGGCCGGGATCGTGAATCGTTGCCAGCCTTCGCGCCGTACCTGCACGCCGAAGCGGGCCAGCAGGTTGAGCGTGATCGCGATGTACGGGCGCGAGATCAGTTCACCGATCACGTCAATGACGATGTCCTGCTCCGCCACCAGCGGCAAGGCCATCAGCAGCGCGGTAAGGAACTGGCTCGACACATCGCCGCGCACCGCGATCGGCTGGCTCAGGTTCAGCGACGGGTTCTTGATGCGCAGTGGCGGATAACCGCTGTTCTCCAGGTAGTCGATCTGGCAACCGATCTGGCGCAAGGCGTCGACCAGGTCCCGGATCGGGCGCTCATGCATGCGTGGCACGCCGCGCAACTCGAAATCGCCGCCCAGCACGGCGAGCGCGGCGGTGAGCGGGCGTATCGCGGTGCCGGCATTGCCCAGGAACAGCGCTGCCTGCTGATTCGGCAGTCGACCGGCCAGACCGCCGATGGTGACGCGCCCGGCTTCGCGTTCGACGCTGCAACCCAGCGTGCGCAAGGCGTCGAGCATGACGCGGGTGTCGTCGGAGTCCAGCAGGTCGTGCAGTGTCGTGCTGCCGGCGCACAAGGCCGACAACAACAGCACGCGGTTCGAGATGCTCTTGGAGCCCGGTAGCGTGACAGTGCCGCCGGCGCTGGCGAGCGGGGGCAGGTCGAGGAATTCGGTGGCGAACATTATTTCTGCTGCTTCGCCATGCTCCAGTTCGCCCGCGTGCTACTGGCGTTCTCGATCTGCTCCAGCAGGGCTTCGTTGTTGTGATTGGTAATCATCAGCTCCAGGGCTTGCAGATTGCGCTGGAAGATCTTCGATTGCGCCAGCAATTCCTCGCGGTTGGCCAGCATCACGTCGCGCCACATCACCGGGTCGGACGCCGCGATGCGGGTGAAGTCTCGAAAACCGGGGCCGGCCAGGGACAGGAAGTCCCGACCCATGGGCTGGCCGGAAATCCCGTTCATCATCGCGAAGGCGATCAGGTGCGGCAGGTGGCTGACCGCGGCAAAAGCGGCGTCGTGGGCCTCGGGCGACATGCGCACCACGCGGCAGCCGAGTGCGGCCCAGACATCCACCGCCTGCTGCGTCTGGATGG
>JBFJZP010000510.1:0-2941 GCA_041622095.1 Burkholderiaceae bacterium
CGCGCCAGGTGGCGCGAGTTCTCGCTCATCTTGACCATGGCCCGGTTGCCGGCCGCGAAGATGTAGGTCAGGGGCACCATGCTCAGATTGACCGGGAAGTTCCACGGCACGATGACGCCGACCACGCCCAGCGGCTGCGGAATCACCCGGTTGCGCGCGCCCAGGAAATTGCGCAGGTCGACCGCGCGGCGCTGCGGCTTCATCCAGCGGCGCAGGTGCTTGATGACATGGTCGACGCCGTCGATGGTGGGGAAGATCTCGGCCAGCAGGGTTTCATGGCGCGAACGGTGGCCATAGTCGGCACTGATCGCATCGCACAACGCGTCCTTGTTCTCACGGATGAAACGCTGCAGGCTGCGCAGGTCGGCGACGCGTTCGTCCAGGCTCGGCACCGGGTGCGCCAGATAGGCCTGGCGCTGCGCATCAAGGCAGGATTGGAGAGAGGTGGCTGTGTCTTGCATGGGTCGGCTCCGGCCGTGCGGCGGCCGATGAATCAAACCCGCAGCTTACCCCCGCAACGCATCCGGAAGTGGAGCCGCAACTCCAGACTGCGCAAGCGGCGCGATGATGCATGGCATGATGGTCCATGATGCGCGAACGGCATGACTGCGGGGCCCGACCCCGCACAACTACCCATGAGACCCGGCCCGGTTTCGGGTTAGCCTTCACCCATCGGTAACACTGAGAACAACCACCAGGAAACAACCATGGCAAAAGAACTGTCCCCCGCTGAACACGCACTGCGCGAAGCCGCCCGCGAATACCACCGCAGCCCGACCCGCGGCAAGATCTCGGTCACGCCGACCAAGGCCTTGTCGAACCAGCGCGACCTGTCGCTGGCCTACTCCCCGGGTGTGGCGTATCCCTGCCTGGACATCGAGGCCGACCCGTCGCTGGCAGCCGAGTTCACCTCGCGCGGCAACCTGGTCGGCGTGATCACCAACGGCACCGCGGTGCTGGGCCTGGGCGACATCGGACCGCTGGCGGCCAAGCCGGTGATGGAGGGCAAGGGTTGCCTGTTCAAGAAGTTCGCCGGCATCGACGTGTTCGACATCGAACTGGCCGAACGCGACCCGGACAAGCTGGTCGAGATGATCGCGGCGATGGAGCCGACACTCGGCGGCATCAACCTGGAGGACATCAAGGCGCCGGAGTGTTTCTACATCGAGCGCAAGCTGCGCGAGCGCATGAACATTCCGGTGTTCCACGACGACCAGCATGGCACCGCGATCATCTCCGCTGCCGCCTTGCTCAACGGGTTGGAGCTGGTCGGCAAGAAGATCGACGAGGTCAAGGTGGCGGTGTCCGGCGCCGGTGCGGCCGCTCTGGCCTGCCTGGACGTGATGGTCGGCCTGGGCGTGGCGCGCAAGAACATCTATGTCTGCGACTCCAAGGGCGTCATCTACAACGGCCGCCCCGGCGGCTTCGACGAGTCCAAGCAGCGTGTCGCGCAGGACACCGATGCGCGCACGCTGGCCGACGTGGTCGATGGTGCCGACGTGTTCCTGGGCTGTTCCACCGCCGGCGTGTTGACGCAGGACATGGTCAAGACCATGGGCCGCGCCCCGATCATCCTGGCACTGGCCAATCCGGAGCCGGAGATCCGCCCGGAACTGGCCAAGGAAGTCCGGCCGGACTGCATCATCGCCACCGGTCGTTCGGACTATCCGAACCAGGTCAACAACGTCCTGTGTTTCCCGTATATCTTCCGTGGCGCGCTCGACTGCGGCGCCACCAAGATCACCGAAGAGATGAAGCTGGCCTGCGTGCGCCAGATCGCCGACCTGGCCAAGGCCGACATCAGCGAGGAGGTCGCCAACGCCTATGCCGGCAAGGAGCTGGTGTTCGGCCCCGACTACCTGATCCCGACTCCGTTCGACTCGCGGCTGATCATGCGTATCGCGCCGGCGGTGGCCCAGGCCGCCGCCGACTCCGGCGTGGCGACACGGCCGATCGACGACATGGACGTCTATCGCCAGCAACTCTCGCGCTTCGTCTACCAGACCGGCATGTTCATGCGACCGGTCTTCGCCGCAGCCAAGGCGGTGCCACCGGCCGCCAAACGCGTGGCCTATGCCGAGGGCGAGGACGAGCGGGTGCTGCGTGCGGTGCAGGTCGTCGTGGACGAGAACCTCGCGCGACCGATCCTGATCGGCCGCCCGGCAGTCATCGAGGCGCGCCTGGCCAAGGCTGGGCTGCGCCTGAAACTCGGCGTCGACGTGGAAAACGTGAACCCGGAAGACGACCCGCGGTTCCGCCTGTACTGGGAGGCGTTCCATCGCCTGATGGGCCGGCGCGGCGTCTCGGTCGAGGCGGCCAAGTCGGCGGTGCGCCGCTCCAACACGACGATCGCCTCGCTGATGGTCCATCTCGGCGATGCCGACGCAATGTTGTGCGGCCTGGTCGGCCGCTTCGACAGCCACCTGGACCATGTGCGCGATGTGATCGGCGTGCAGAAAGGCGCGCCCGGCCTGGCCACGCTCAATGCGCTGATGCTCGACAACCGTACGCTGTTCATCGCCGACACGCATGTCAACGAGGACCCGGATGCTGAGCAGCTCGCCAGCATCGCGCTGATGGCCGCAGAGGAGGTGCAACGCTTCGGCCTGCCGCCCAAGGTGGCTTTCCTGTCGCATTCGAATTACGGCACGTCCAACCGCAAGTCGGCTGTCAAGATGCGCCTGGCGCGCGACCTGTTCCGCCGCATGGCGCCGGACATCGAATGCGACGGCGAAATGCATGGCGATGCGGCGCTGTCGGAACCGATCCGGCGCAACGCCCTGATGGACAACGATTTCGAGGGCGAAGCCAACATCCTGATCTGCCCCAACCTGGACGCCGCGAACATCCTGTTCAACGTGCTCAAGATCACCGGCGGCCATGGCGTGACGGTCGGCCCGATCCTGCTGGGCGCGGCGGCCACTGCGCATGTGATCACGCC
>JBFJZP010000511.1:0-2939 GCA_041622095.1 Burkholderiaceae bacterium
CCTGCTTCGTGCATACCGCCAAGACCAGCGGCATGATTTTGCTGATCATCACCGCCGCCTTCATCCTGAACCTGGCGATCAGCCTGACCGGTGTGGCCGAGGCCATGACCGAGTGGGTGACCGGGTTCGGCCTGAGTGCCACCCAGATGCTGCTGGTGCTGATGGTGTTCTATTTCATACTGGGCATGTTCATGGACGTGTTGTCGATGATGGTGGCCACGATTCCGATCACCTTTCCGATCGTGACCCATATGGGTGTCGATCCGGTCTGGTTCGTCATCTACATCGTGTTGATGTGCGAGCTCGGCATGATCACGCCGCCGGTGGGCATGAACCTTTTCGTTGTGCACGGCATCCGGCCGGACAACGGGGGTGTGCGTGATGCCATGTGGGGCGCCGTGCCGTATGTGCTGATCATGCTGGCGTTCACCTTGTTGATGATCGTCTGGCCAGGCCTGGCGACCTGGTTGCCGGGCAAGATGTGATGAGCGATTCCTCCAATACCCCCTTGTGGCAGTTGCCTGCAGTTGAGTTGCAGCGCAGATACCGGGATCGCAGCCTGGCACCGCTGGATGTGGCGCGCGCGGTTCTGATGCGGCTGGAAGCGGTCAATCCGCGGCTCAACGCCGTCATTTGCCGGCGCGATGCCGAATTCCTTGCCGAGGCGGAGGCTGCGACGCTGCGTCATGCGAAAGGGCATCCGATCTCCGCGCTGGACGGCGTACCGATCACGGTCAAGGACAGCCTGCTGACAGCCGACATGCCCACGAGCTGGGGCACACCCGCCTTGCGCGACTACAGGACCGGTCATGACGAGTTCGCGGTGGGTCGCGCCCGCGCCGCTGGCGCACTGATTGTGGGCAAGACCAATGTTCCCGAATTCGCACTGGAGGGCTATACGGCCAATCCGGTATTTGGCGTCACCGGCAATCCGTGGGCACCGGACCTCACGCCGGGTGGATCCAGCGGTGGGGCCGTTGCCGCTGTCGCGGCGGGAATCGCACCGCTGGCCATCGGTCAGGACGGCGGCGGATCCATTCGACGGCCAGCCTGCCATGCCGGTGTGGTCGGTCTCAAGCCTTCGCTCAGTGCATGGCCGCGTGAACATGTGTTGCCCAGCCTGTTGCTGGACTTCGAAGTGATCGGCCCGCTGGCGCGGACCGTGGCCGACGCCCGGTTGCTGTTCGACGTGCTCCGCGGCCCGGCCGCAGTCGACCGGTCCTCGCTGGCTGCAGCACAGGCTGGATCTGCGCCGCGCGCTGCCGGACCTTTGCGTATTCTTTATGTGGAGCGCATGGGGGCGGCACCGCTGGACCCGCAGATTGCCCACAGCGTGGGGCGGGCGGTCGAGCAACTGGCCGCCCTTGGTCACCAGGTCGATGCCGGCGTGTTGCCGCTGGATCTGGCGTTCTTTGCCGAGGCATGGCCGCAGATCGGACAGATGGGATTGGCCAGCATGTTCGACCAGCACCCGGACTGGGAACAACAGGCATCGCCCAAATACCGTGAGATGGCCGAGTCGGGCAGGCGGCTGCCAGGTGCCCGCTTGTGGCAGATCGTGGAGCGGGTCAAGCAGCTGCGCAGAGAAAGCGCGACGCTGTTCGAGCGTGTCGATGTGATCGTCATGCCGTCGGTGGCTGCGCTGCCCTGGCCGGCGAAAGATGCCTTTCCTCCTCGTATCGATGGCCAGGACGTGGGCCCGCGCGGCCATGCCATCTACACCGGCTGGGTCAACGCGGCCGGACTGCCAGCACTGGCGGTGCCCACCGCACCATCGCGCGAAGGTCTGCCGATTGGTCTGCAGATGATCGGGCGCTATGGCAGCGACGACGACTTGTTCGACCTCGGCGCAGCCTTCGAGGCGGTAGCGCCTTGGGCCGATCGCTGGCCTTCGCTTTAATTCCGGAGGTCTGCGCACATGATGGATGAAACTGCGCAGCGGCTGATCGCCGCACGTCGCAACCGGGCGCTGGATGATGCGGCGGGTGCCGTGCCTGCCGATGCCGAAGCCGCCTATGCCGCACAAGATGCGGTCGCGCAGGCCTTCGGCTGGTTCGGCGCACAGCTGCCAGGTTTCTGGAAGTCCGGTGGCCCGTCCCGCAGTGCGGTGTTGACGCACGCCGGTCTGCCGCCTGCGGGTGTGTGGCCCAGTCCGGCCCGGGCCCGGGACTGGGCTTTTGCCATGCGCGGCATCGAGGCTGAAATCGCGCTGCGCCTGGCGCAGGACGTCGATCCGCAACGTGCACGAACACTGGATCTGGCGCAGGCCACGGCCCTGGTGGATGCCATGTGTGTGTCGATCGAGATCGTCGACTCGCGTTGGCGCGAAGCCATGGACGCGCCGGCGCTTGCCAAGCTGGCGGATCTGCAATCACACGGCGCACTCGTATTGGGCGACTGGGTTCCGTTCGCACCGCGCGATTGGGCGAACCAGGTGTGCACGGTCCGTATCGGCGATCAGCCACCGGTCGAACGCCGCGGCACGCATGCGATGTCGGACCCGGTCTTCGTTTTGCCGGCATGGCTGCGACATGCAACCCGCAATGGCGCCACGGTCCCGGCCGGTACGGTCGTGACCACCGGCACCTGGGTCGGCATTCTGCCCGCGTCGGCCGGCGATCTGGTCAGCGTCGAATTTCCGGGCATCGGCCACGCGTCGGTGCAACTCTAGTCCGTTGGCAACAGCCCGTACAGCGACTCCTTCTTCTGAAAGAACACCCTAACATCATGATCACACTCGACAAACACCCCAGCGGCCGTCACTTCCTGCAGATTCCTGGCCCGAGCCCGGTGCCGGATCGCATCCTGCGCGCGATCAGCCTTCCTACCATCGACCATCGGGGCCCGGAATTCGGGGCTCTCGGCCTCAAGGTGATTGCGGGCCTGCAGCAGGTTTTCCAGACCCGACATCCGGTGGTCATCTACCCGGCCTCCGGCAC
>JBFJZP010000512.1:0-2932 GCA_041622095.1 Burkholderiaceae bacterium
CCTCATAACTTCGGAACATGTAGAAGTCGGTGCCGTCGACCTTGGGGCTGGTGGTGATGAACGGCGCCTCGCGGTGGCTGGACGCCAACGCACTGCCGGCTGCAAGCAGCAACAGGCAGGCGCAGGAAAGCGGACTGGACTTGAATTTCATGCGGAGTCTCCTGGACAAGGGTCATGCAGCGGTCGCTGCCTGATGAATACGCGCGGCTTGACCCATCGGATTCAGATTCGTCAAATATTTCCGCGCCGTGCCGGCCGCGCTTTACATTGCGCGCCAGAACACATAGTCGGCGGTGTACTTCACCACCTGCTTCGCGCCGATGCTGTCGGCGGCGCAGGCAGCAGCCGGTGCGACACCGCCGCGGGTATTGACGCGCTGAACATGGCTCACCCCCTGCATGATTCCGGCACCGATGGCCGGATTCGCCTTGACCAGCTGCAGCGGGATGTTGCCGGCCCCGCCGGGCGCGACCGCCAGCTGGGTTCCGGTAATGCGCGAGCCGTCGTTGCCTTCCCAGGTGGCGGGCGGGCCGTAGTATTTGCCGACGCGTTTGCCGCTGCGGTCATTCAATCCTGCATCCGGACCGGCGAAAACCCACTCGTACTGGCCGGCCATGTCGGCCTTGGCCCGGCATTGGTAGGTGATGTCGCCAGCTGCCATGGTCTCCAGCGCCACCACATGGCCGCCTGGCACCTGGATGCTGGCCGGCAAGGTCGCCTGCGAAAAAGGCATGTGCATCGGGCCGGATCCGGCGCATGCGCTGATGGCGCCGACGGCAATGACGGACAAGGTGATTCTGAGTTTCATGTGGGGTTCTCCTGCAATGGATTGACGGCCTGGCGGCGGACATCGGCGGAGAAATCCGTCCGACCCCATCGATACGCAGCCATGCCGGTCTTGGATTCGGATTGACCCTTGATTGCAGTCGGGTATGGCGGCCAACACATCCATTGGCCGCGCCGGTGCGTATTGCCAGCATGACCAAGCCATCTGCCGTCGAAGAACCATGACCGACCCCGCCCCATCACCACCCCGGCAGCCGGCCGTCGGCAATACGCCGCGCCGCACGCCGCGGCGTGCGTTCGCCTGGTTGGCCTGGCGTACCGCCGCGGCCCGGCAGCCGGCAGACCGGCCAATACCCGTCCAGCGGACTTGCCTGTCGGATTCCCCGCACAATCCGCCGATGCCGATGCCACTGCAATCCCAGGACGCCGAATTGATGGACCTGCTCGATCGCGTGGCGCAACAGGATGCGGCGGCGTTCAAGCAGTTGTACGCGTTGTGCTCATCCAAGTTGTATGGCCTGGCGATCCGGGTGGTGGAGAACCGCGCCTGGGCAGAGGACGTGCTGCAGGACGCCTTCCTGGTGATCTGGCGCACCGCCGCGGACTACCGAGCCTCGCTGAGCCCGCCGATGGCCTGGATGGCCCTGATCGTGCGCAGCCGCGGCCTGGATTTCCTGCGCCGGCGGGCCAGCCAGCGCAGCCACCTGACGCAGGACATCGACGACAGCATGGCCGACACATTGGCGCATGACGCGCCCTCACCGATGGACGCGGCACAGGCCAGCGAGCAGGCATGGGCATTGCAGCAATGCCTGCTGAAGCTGGAGAACCGCCAGCGCGAGGTGGTCAGCCTGGCGTATGTGCGCGACCTCAGCCAGAGCGAACTGGCGGCGCAGTTGAAGCTGCCGCTGGGCACCGTCAAGACCTGGATCCGGCGCGGCCTGGAACAGTTGCGCACCTGCATGGCCCGATTCGCTTGAGGGACGCGCCATGAACCTGAGTCGCAATCCCGAACTGCTGGACCGGCTGGCGGCCAGCTACGCGCTGGGCAGCCTGCGGGCCGGCGCACGCCGCCGATTCGAAACCCTGGCGCGTGAACACGCAACGGTACGTACCGCCGCCCTGATGTGGCAGACCCGCATCGCCGGACTCAATGAACTGCAGGCGCAGCAAACGCCCGACCCGGCGGTCTGGACACGTATCGACAATCTGGTTCGTGCGGAACAGCAGCAGCAGGCCTGGCAGAAGAACCGTGCAGCGGCCGACACTTCGCCGCAAGTCGACGACACGCCGGCGCGCTGGTGGGCCAGCCTGGGCTGGTGGCGTGGTGCCACGGTAGCCGGCGCATGCGCAACGGTGCTGGCGGTGGTGACCGGATGGAATCTGCATGAACAGCGCAGCAGCGAAGTCGCGCAGCTGCAGGCACAACTGCGCGCCGTGCCGCAAGAGGCCTATGTTGCGGTGTTGCAGGACGACAAGTCCACCGCATCGATGCTGGTGACCTTCGATCCGCGCAACAACCGGCTCACCTTGCAGCGTGTCGGCAACTACCAGGAAGCGGCCGACCGCTCGCTGCAGTTGTGGGCCCTGCCGCGTGAAGGCAACCCGCGTTCGCTGGGGGTACTCGACCGCGACAAGTTGCTCAAGCTGGCCGCCGGCGAAGCCGATGTGCGCGATGTGCCCACACTGGCGATCAGCCTGGAACCCAAGGGCGGTGTTCCCGGCGAGGGTGGGCCGACCGGCCCGGTGCTGTTCTCCGGCACCTTGATACCCAGGCTGTGAGCTGACTGGCGGCCAGCCGGCCGCAGGCATCGGTGGCGCTGGCGGAGTTTCGGCGGAAAATCAGACGCATCGGGGACTGGAGTCGATTGCGCCGGGAGCAGCGTGGTCCCCGTCAGGAGAAGCCGGATGCCGAAATCCACACCCACACCCACCCCGAACCGCTCGGTCGTCAAGGCCCTGCTGGGCAGCGCCATACTTGCACCATCGAGCCACAACTCGCAGCCCTGGCTGTTTCGCACCGACGCAGGGCAGATCGAACTGCTGGCCGACCGTACCCGCGCATTGCCGGTGAACGACCCCGACGATCGCGAACTGACGATCAGTTGCGGCTGCGCCTTGTTCAACCTGCGCGTGGCCGCCGCCG
>JBFJZP010000513.1:0-2929 GCA_041622095.1 Burkholderiaceae bacterium
AGGCGGCCACCGTGCTGGGTGCCGCCGGCGGCGCCTACGCCGGCCACCAGATCGAAAAAAGCAATCGCCAGCCGCAGGCCGACGCTGTGCAACTCATGGTGCGCCTGTACGATGGCAACAACATCACCGTGCGCCAGGAATCGGCGGCCGACATTCGGGTCGGTGACCGCGTCGTCGTCGCCAACGGCACTGCACGCCGTTATTGATCTGACATATCCCGGCCAAGCCTGGCCGGGGTCGCGACATGGGGGTTGCCTCTTGAGAGCTTGAATACGATGGCGATTGCGTCGCCACGTTTAGATGCGACGCGGCCGTTGCAGAAGACGGCCTGTGCCCGGATCCGGAACCTGTCGATTCGCCGGGTTTGACGCAGTTCACGCAACTCGCGCAGCGACAAAAAAAAGACAGGCAATGCCTGTCTTTTTCACGTCAACATGAACCTCGGCCTCCACAGCCATGGTGTCCGTTGCGGCGTTGGACTTGTCGGCTATCGCATCGGCCTTGACCATGGTCTTGGTCGACCTCACCTCAAAAGGTCGTGCCTTGCAAGCAAGCACGCGGACGGGGTGTCCTCCTACGGGTACTGCTCCGACCCGCCGACGCTCCTGCCTGCCGTGCGCCTCCATAATGGCGCAGTGCCGCAAGTCCTGTGGTGCAGATTGCTGGCAGTCAACCATTGCCGATAAGAAAACGAAAAGGCGGCAATGACAATACGCACGACACCTGGTCCACGTGGAGACCGCCATTCGCCAACACTGTGGCAAAACCTGCTTCGCATCAGGTCCGGCGCGCTTGCGCTCGCCGTATGCTGGGCCATCGCGGCCTGCGGCGGTGGTGGTGGCGGTGGCGGTGCTGCTGCTGGTGCCAACGGCAGCGTCGCCGCAACCGTAAACCCGGGAGTGTCGATCGGCCTTCTCAAGGTCATCGTCAAAGACATATTCGGCGCTGCGGTGCCAGGTGCGTCGGTCACCGGACCACGCAGTACGGTGTCGACCGATGCCCAGGGCGTCGCCCTGCTCAATGTCGATCCGGCAGGTGGAAACGTCAACGTCAAGGTGTCGCGCGACACCTTCTCGGACCAGGCTGTCGCCGCATCCCTGGCCCCTGGCGTGGGCAACGAACTGGTGGTCACACTGGTGCGATTGACTTCGGCCGCCGGAGGGTCACTGGCGACGCGCAGCGGCTTCAGCCCTCTCGTCGATGCCGGCAAACAGCAAATGACTTTTGAGGTGGAACTGGTGCTCGTCGACGGCAACGCGAATCCCATCACCAACCTGAGCCAGGCGAGTTTCTTCCTGCGTGCGTGTACGCCCAACGCGACGAATCAACGCGTTGACTGCATTCGTGGCGCCAACGACGCGGCCGACATGGCTTACGCACCCAATGTGGCGACGCCCTTCAGCATGCAATTGATAGCCGCCCAAACGGTCAATGCCTATGCAGCGGCATTGCTGATGGACCAGAGCGGCAGCATTCTTCAGTCCGATCCGTCGGGTGCCCGCCTGTTCTCGGCCAAGGCGTTCATCGGTGCGCTGGGCCCCGATGACCGGGTGTTGCTGTCGGCATTTGCTGGCAATCCCGGCGCACTGATCTCACCGTCGCCGCTGGCCATCTACGAGTCGTTCAAGGACAGCCAATCGGCCGGCACGCTTTTCCCGATACTCGATTCGCTGTCGAGCCGCGTGGGCGGCAACACGCCGCTGTACCAGTCGCTGGACACGCTGCGTGACACCATCGTGAATGACGCGTCGCTGCCCGCCAATATCGCCAAGGCCATCGTGATCTTTACCGACGGCACCGACACGGATTGTGCCGACGTCACGACTTGCCGCAACCGCCGCCAAGTGTCGATCGATGCTGCCAACGCGAACAATGTCAAATTGTTCACCGTCGGCCTGTCAACCGGCGTCGACTTTGCGGCGCTGGGTGAACTTGCCAGCCAGACGAATGGCGCATTTCTATATGCCGACACGGCAGAACAGTTGTTGCCGCTGTATGGCAGCGTCGGCAAACTGCTGAGTCTGGGCTTGCCCACTTACCGGCTTCAGTGGACCGTGCAGGCGAACGCGGGAGCGTTTCAGTCCGGCAGTACCTTGCTCGGGCGGGTGCAGGTGGCCAGCGGCGGCAAGACGTTTGAGGTTCCGTTTGTCGTCGGTATTCCTTGAGAGCCTGGCGGGTCTTGCGGAATCCATCCCGGGGCATGCGGATACAAGACATGGGCAAGGCCTGTCTGGCCGAGCCAGATGTCGACGACCAGGAGGCGCGCACGCTGCGGTCACTGCAGGCGGCGGCCATCACGTGCCGCATCGCCTTCAGACCGCGTGACGGGCAATAGATATTGACCCTCAGGATTGCGACGCTGCGCGAGACCGCAGCGCCCGCAGGTCGAGGAAATCCTTGTCCACCTGGGGCTGGATCCGCAGCCGCCGCGCAAGGGTAGGGCGCGTGAGGCGGGGCAAGACCTCGCAGCCTGAGTTGTGCCGTACTTCGGAAATACATTGCCACAGGCAGCACTGCCAATCGGCGCAAGTTACGGATGACGCCACTGCCTCATGAGCTGGTTGCGCAGAGGAGGGGGCCTTCAGCCTGCTCCGGTCGCCCATGCCGTGTACGCCCTGGCACGAGGGGGCGTGATCCTGGCCGGGTTCCCGGACCACTCGGGCCAAGGTGCCGGGAAAATCAGCGCCACCGGGAAAACCCGGACATCAGACGCCGACAACCCGCCTTGCATTGGTTATGCTCTTCATTACAACGCACGGCGGCATCCAGACCATCCTCCCTGCCTGAAAGATCCGATCGATGTGGCACTCGCCCGCACAACGCTCCAACCGCAGAAAGCTGGTGGTTTTTGCGGGCGTGTTTGTTGTGCTCATGGTGGCGGGCATGGTCTACAACTATTCCCGCCCGGCCATCTATCTGGCCAGCACCC
>JBFJZP010000514.1:0-2900 GCA_041622095.1 Burkholderiaceae bacterium
CATCCCGGTGCGCGACATGCTCGAGGTGCGCAACAAGATGAAGGCCCGCGTCGCGGCCGGTGGCAAGAACACCTTGCTGCTGGGCCCGAACTGCCCGGGGCTGATCACGCCCGAAGAGATCAAGATCGGCATCATGCCCGGTCACATCCACCGCAAGGGCCGCATTGGCGTGGTTTCCCGCTCCGGCACCTTGACCTACGAAGCAGTGGCGCAACTCACCGACATCGGCCTGGGCCAGTCGAGCGCTGTCGGTATCGGTGGCGACCCGATCAACGGCCTCAAGCATATCGACGTGATGCAGGCGTTCAACGATGATCCGGACACCGATGCGGTCATCATGATCGGCGAGATCGGCGGGCCCGACGAAGCCGAAGCCGCCCGCTGGTGCAAGGACAACATGAAGAAGCCGGTGGTCGGCTTCATCGCCGGTGTCACCGCACCGGCCGGCAAACGCATGGGCCACGCCGGCGCGCTGATCTCCGGTGGTGCCGACACCGCCGATGCCAAGCTGGCCATCATGGAAGAGTGTGGCTTCAAGATCACCCGCAATCCGTCGGAAATGGGCAAGTTGCTCAAGTCCGTTCTCAAGTAATCAGCCACTTACTGGCGCCCGGGGCATGGTTCTCATGCCCTGGATTTTTCATCTGGTGTGAACGTGGAAGAATTCCTCACTGCCCACTTCTGGATTGCTGTCGGTCAGATCATCATGATCGACATCCTGCTTGGCGGCGACAACGCCGTGGTCATTGCGCTGGCCTGCCGCAAGCTTCCGCCGCACCAGCGAGCCAAGGGCATTCTCTGGGGCACGGCCGGTGCCATCCTGTTGCGCGTGATCCTGATCGCGTTCGCGCTGACCCTGCTGGCGGTGCCCTACCTGAAGCTGGTCGGTGCCGTTCTCCTGCTGTGGATTGGCGTCAAGTTGCTGGCGCCCCAGGATGACGATGACCACGGCAATATCGAAGGCAGCGACAAGTTGTGGGCGGCGGTCAAGACCGTCATCATCGCCGACCTGGTGATGAGCGTGGACAACGTGATTGCCATCGCCGGTGCGGCCACCGGCGCTGGCGAGCAGCACCAGTTGCCGCTGGTGATCTTCGGCCTGCTGGTGAGTGTTCCCATCATCATCTGGGGTAGCCAGATGGTGCTCAAGCTGATGGATCGGTTCCCGATCATCATCACCATCGGTGGCATGTTGCTGGGCTGGATTGCCGGAACCATGGCGCATACCGATCCGGCCGTGATCGGCTGGTTGCCGCAGGAGAAAGTCTGGAACTACGGCATGGACATCGGCGGCGCCTTGCTGGTCTACGGCACCGGTGTCTTGATGCGCCAGCGGGTCAAGCCTGCGACTTGAGCCGTGTGAAGAGGGATGTCCATCCATCCCTCATTTCATCGGCTGCACGGCTGCCGGCAGGTGCAAAAAAACGACAAACGCGGTCCATTAAGTCACTTGTCGGTGACCGCATCGTCTGCTAACGTCGTCCGCTCATGCCCTCGCGTCGCGGGACCCGGGCTTTCCTGACTCACGTGCGCCTTGCGAAGTCGAATCAAATAACCAGGTGGGTTGGAACGTGGCAACAAAGTCATCCTCGAAGAATGCGCAGTTCTGGCGCGCCGATTGGTTTGCCGGGGTCGCAATCGTTCTGGCGGTATTGATCCTGAACCAGGCCACCGATCTGATTGGCACTCTCGAACGCCAGTTCTACGACTTCGGCAGCACCAGCACCTCCCGCCAGCCCTCCGATCGGATCGCGATCATCGCCATCGACGACCAGAGCATTGCCAACATCGGGCGCTGGCCCTGGCCGCGCGACATCCATGCCAAGCTGATCGACCAGTTGTCGGCGGCCAAGGCCAAGACCATTGTCGAGACGGTGTTCTTCATCGAACCCCAGGTCGACCGGGGCCTGGGATTCATCCGCCAGATGAAGTCCTTGCTGCCGGCCAATGGCGACGGGGCCCTTGCCGACGTGATCGCCGAGGCGGAGCGGGTGCTCGATACCGACGCGGTGCTCGCCGCCAGCATGAAGAATGCGGGCAACGTGCTGGTGCCATCGGTCTATCTGCTCGGTGAACCCCAGGGCAATCCCGACAAGCCGTTGGCGGCTTATGCCGCCGCGAGCACCACCCGCGCACTCGACGGCTTCGGCATTCCGGCGGTCAGCGGCCAGCAACCGATCGAGCAGATCGGCTCGGTCGCTGCCGGCGTCGCACACCTGAACCAGATCCAGGATGTCGACGGCGCGGTACGCCGGGAACCGCTGCTGATCAACTATTTCGGCAACGCCGTCCCGTCGATGGCCTTGCTGGCCGCGGCCAAGAGCCTCAACCTCGGCCCGGACGACATCAAGCTCAATCCGGGCGAGTCGGTGCAGATCGGCAGGCTGCGCGTCAAGACCGATGAAGGCGCGCTGATGCTGCCGCAGTTCTACAAGGGCCAGGACGGCCGTCCGGCGTTTGCCGTCGATTCCTTCTACGACGTGCTCAACGGCAAGATCCCGGCGTCCAAATATGCCGACAAGATCGTCATCATCGGTGCCACCGCCGCCGGCGTCGGCGTGCAGTTCCCGGTGCCCGGCAGCGCCGGCCTGTCGCCGGCCGAGACGATTGCCCACATCACGTCGAGCATCCTGGGCGAGCATTTCATCGTGCAACCGACATGGGGTGTCTGGGCGACGCTGGCGGTGTTCCTGCTGGTGGCGGCCTACATCATCGCGGTGTTGCCGCGCCTGTCGGCCGGCATGGCGGCCATCGTCACGCTGGCGCTGTTCGTGGGTTTGCTGGGCACCGAATTCGGCCTGTTGTCCGGTAGCGCGACCTGGCTCAAGCTGGTGCTGCCGGCGATGTTGCTGGTGATCGGCCACCTGGCCCTGACCACCAAGCGCTTCCTGGTCACCGAG
>JBFJZP010000515.1:0-2899 GCA_041622095.1 Burkholderiaceae bacterium
CGTTCAACGGCGAGGCCGGCATCAAGACGATCGAGTTGATGAAGGCGATGTCCAAGTTCATGACACCCAACTTCCTGGCGTCGAACTCCGATGACGTGATGAACCAGTTTCAGCAGGGCAAGGCTGCCATGGGCGTGTTGTGGGCCAGTCGCGCGGCACGCATGGACGACCCGGCCGCATCGAAGATCGTCGGCAAGATGGAGTTTGCCGCAGCGCCGGCGACGATGCCCGGCGGCAAGAGCGCGACCCACCTGTGGTGGGACGGCGTGGCCATTCCGAAGAATCTGGGTGGCGATCGCGATATCGTGTTCCAGGTCCTGATGGATGCACTCGACGAGGAAACGATCAAGTCCGGCAACGACCTGACGATCTGGGTGCGTTCGTCCTACAAGCCAACCCGTTTCGGCACCGGTGTGACCTTGTCGATGAAGGCCGGTGCTCCGATCTGGCCGACCGAGCCCTACCTGGGCCTGGCCACCGGCGAGATCGGCAAGCTGGTGCCGGAGGCCCTGGGTGGCGCGATGACGCCGAAGCAGGCCCTCGATACCGCAGCCGCGAACTACATCAAGGCGGCCACCGAAAAAGGCTTCATCAAATAAATCGCAGCCGCCGGCCTGCGCCCGGTCCGGTGGCGGCGGTCACGGTCCGGTCGCAGCGTGTGCCGCCGCGCGCAGGTGCGGCGGCACGGGCTGCGGGGCAGGCCTCGTCGACCCGGCCCGCGCCGCCCGCATGACCAGTCCCTTTCACGGGAGTACCTGATGAAAACCAAATCCTTTCTGCAGTTTGTTGCGCCTTCGGTGGCGATGATGCTGTTGCTGCTCGCTGCGCCAATGGTCATCACGTTTTATCTGTCGGTGCGTAACTGCGCGCTGGAGATGGAGGTGGTCAAGGTCGAGGAGTCGACGCCGTTCGGCAAACGCGAGACGATCACGCAACGCGCCAAGCTCGATGCCGATGGCCGTGCCGTCGAATCCTGCACCTTCGTCGGGCTGGATTACTACCGCAAGGTGCTGGGGTTGGACATGGCGGTTGAACAGCAGGTCGACCAGCCGCCGGACGCCGGCGGCAACCCTGTCAGGGTAGGTGACCCGGCCGACAACGAGTTCTTCGGTGCGCTGAAGTTCACGATGATCTACACCTTCGTGACCTTGCCGTTCGTGCTGGCGATCGGTTTCCTGCTGGCGCTGGCGGTCAATGGTGCGACCCAGAAACTAAAGGGCATCTTCATCACTGCGTCGCTGTTGCCATTCATCATCACGCCGGTGGTGGCGGCGCTGTCGATCAAGTGGCTGTTCCGCGACAACGGCCTGGTGCCCTATCTGTTGTCGCATGTCGGCATCGAGGTGTTCTGGATGGCGCAGGCCTGGTCGGCCCGCATGTTGATCATCGTTTACGGCATCTGGCATGTCGTGCCATTCGCCTTCATCGTGTTGTATGCCGGCCTGCAGTCGGTGCCGCAGGATGCGCTGGAAGCCGCGACGATCGACGGCGCTTCGCGCTGGCAGAAGCTGCGGTATGTCACCGTGCCGCACCTGATGCCGCTGTTCGTCTTCATCACGCTGATCCACCTGATGGACGCCTACCGGGTCTTCGAGCCGGTCATTGTGCTCACGCAGGGTGCGTTCACCACCAGCGTGCAGTACCTGACGTACCACATCCTCTTGCTCGAGAACAACCCGTACAAGGCCAGCGCGGCGGCGGTGTTGACGCTGGTCGGTATCGTGGTGTTGCTGATTCCGCTGCTGGTCAAGACCTGGCGTGAACAAAAAGGAGGTGTCTGATGGGTAAACGCAGTCTTCCCCTGTCGGTACTGCTGTACGGCGGCCTGCTGTTCTGGCTGGTCATTGCATCGCTGCCGGTCATCTGGACGGCGGTGATCTCGTTTCGCCAGTATGTCGACGCCTTCTCATCGCCGATCAAATGGGTCGCACCGTTCACATTCGAGAACTACACACGGCTGTGGATCGAGAAAGAGTTCTACCGCAACTTTCTGAACACCGCTTTTGTCACCGTCTGCACCGTGACCATCTCGCTGACGGTCGGTTGCCTGGCGGGCTACGCCTTGTCGCGTTACCGTGGTGCGCTGGGATTCTGGCTGCTGCTGGTGGCGCTGATGTTCCGGGCCATTCCGCATTCCAGCCTGTTGCCGTCGTTCTTCACGATCTTCGACACCCTGGGTATTCGCAACACCTATTTCACCTTGATCTTCGTGCTGGTGGCGATCAACCAGCCATTCACGATCTGGATGCTGCGCTCGTTCTTCATCAATATCCCGAACGAACTCGACGAAGCGGCTCAGGTCGACGGCTGCACACGGTTCCAGGCGTTCCGCCGCGTCATCATCCCGGTGATGTGGCCGGGCGTGGTGACCACCGGGCTGTTCAGCTTCCTGCTCGCTTACAACGACTTCCTGCTCAGTTCCGCATTGACCAGCGGCGACAAGATGACGATGCCGGCAGCGATTGCCAATGCGATTACCGCCGAGACCGAGGCCTTCCTGATGCAGGGTGTCGCCGGCGCAGTCAGCATCACGATTCCGCTGATCATCCTGGTGGTGGTGTTCCAGAAGCAGATCGTCGGCGGCTTGACCCAGGGTGCGGTCAAAGGCTGAAAATCGATGACAGTCGACACCCACACACGCAACAAGGCGGTATTGGCGCCGCTGCGCCGCGCCTTGTATGACTACGAGCCGGCGTCGGCGCGCGCTGCGTTGACGACGTCGTTCCGTCCGGACGCGGTGGTGCACCTGGCCACGCCGTTCGAGGACCTGGACGGCCCGGATGGCCTGTACCACAACGCTTTCGAGCCCTTGCATCTGGCAATACCCGATCTGGAGCGGCGCGACACCATCGTCATCGCCGGTCCCGGTGCCATTGATGGCGACTGGGTTGGCTGCTGC
>JBFJZP010000516.1:0-2898 GCA_041622095.1 Burkholderiaceae bacterium
GCCCTTGCGTCCCTTGCGCAGCCTCACCGTGGTGTCGCTTGAACACGCGATCGCCGCGCCCTATGCGACCCGGCAGCTGGCCGATCTCGGCGCGCGGGTGATCAAGGTCGAGCGTCCCGGCGTGGGCGACTTCGCGCGTGGATACGACGAGCGGGTGCGTGGACTGTCGTCGCATTTCGTCTGGACCAACCGGTCCAAGGAAAGCCTGACGCTCGACCTCAAGCATCCGCAGGCGGCGGCCTTGTTGCAGCGCCTGGTGACGGAGAAGGCGGATGTCGTGGTGCAGAACCTGGCGCCCGGTGCGGCGGCACGGCTCGGCCTGTCCTGGGCGTTGTTGTCGGCGCGCAAGCCCTCGCTGATCCTGTGCGACATCTCCGGTTATGGCGGCGACGGGCCTTACCGCGACCGCAAGGCCTACGACCTGCTGATCCAGAGCGAAGCGGCTTATCTGTCGGTGACCGGCGATGCCCATGCGATGGCCAAGTCGGGCAATTCGATTGCCGACATCGCCGCCGGCATGTACGCGTATTCGAACATCCTGGCCGCCTTGCTCGAGCGCGGCATGTCCGGGCGTGGCCGCCATATCGATGTGTCGATGCTCGAGTCGCTGGCCGAATGGATGGGTTTCCCGATGTATTACGCGTTCGATGGCGCCGCGCCGCCGCCACGCGCCGGCGCCAGCCATGCGACGATTTTTCCGTATGGTCCCTTTGCGTTGGGTGATGGCACCAGCGTGATGCTGGCGGTGCAGAACGATCGGGAGTGGCAGTCCTTCTGCGTATCGGTGCTGCAGGCGCCGGAACTGGCCGAAGACCCGCGCTACCGGACGAACGCCGGGCGCAATGCGGAGCGCGACGCCTTGCGTCAGCGCATCGAGCAGTGTTTTGCCTCCCTGACCTCTGCGAAGGTGGCGCAGCGGCTCGATGACGCCCGGATCGCACACGCCGGCGTCAACACCCTGGCCGACTTATGGGCCCATCCGCAGTTGCGTGCGCGCGGTCGCTGGACCGAGGTCGATACCGAGCAGGGGAAGATTCCCGCCTTGTTGCCGCCGGGCATGTCGCAGGCTGACGCCGCCCGCATGGACGGTGTCCCAGCGCTTGGACAACATACCGACGCGATCCTGACCGAGCTCGGACAGTCGGCAAAGCAGATTGCCGACTTGCGTGCCGACCACGCGATTTGATGCCGCATGCCGGCGTGTGCCGGTCAGCCTTTTTCCACCGGCCTGGCCGGATCGCGGCACCATTCGCTCCAGCTGCCGGCGAACAGCGGCTGGCGGCCCAGGCCGGCGATTTCCATCGCGATGATGTTGGGCACGGCACTGACGCCGCTGCCGCAATGGTGCACCACGCTGTTCGGGTCGCGGCCATCGAGCAACTCGAGCAGTTCGGCCTTGAGCACGACCGCCGGCTTGAACAGGCCGTCGTCGTCGATGTTGCTGCCGAAGGGCCGGTTCAGCGCGCCGGGAATATGGCCGGCCACCGGATCGATCGGTTCGACCTCGCCCCGGAAGCGCGCCTCGGCGCGGGCGTCGATCATGTTCTGCGAGGCCTGGCCGAGCCGCTCGAGCACCTGCTCTGCGGTCACCAGCGTGGCGCGTGGCGCACCGGCCTGGAAGGATGCGGGTTCATGCACCGTGGCCGCACCGCTGGTGACGACGCCGCCGGCCGCATACCAGGCGGGCAGGCCGCCGTCGAGCACCGCCACGTTTTCGTGGCCGACCCATTTGAGCATCCACCACAGGCGCCCGCAATAGTTGGCCCGCTGGCGGTCGTAGACGACGGCCTGCATGTCGGCCGAGAAGCCGACACTGGCCAGCCAGGCGGCAAATGCCTCGCGCGAGGGCAGCGGGTGGCGACCGCCGCTGGCAGCCGACGGGTCGCCATGCGCTGCGCTGAGATCGCGGTCCAGATCAGCGCGCACCGCGCCCGGAATATGGGCTTCGGCAAACTGCGCGTCGCCGGCCTGCGGTTTCATCAGGTCGAAACTGCAGTCGAAGACCATCAGCGGCTGGTCGGATTCGATCAGCGCCAGCAGCTGGTCGGCGGAAATCAGGGTGGTGTAGTTGCGGGTCATGCCAGGTTCTCCGATGCGCAGGGGGTGTTCCTCCGGGGTCGTGGCGCACTCGCTGCGCCACGGTATCGCGGCTCTGCGCCAGCATGCCGTTGCGGTTCGGGAGCCGGGTGGTCAGCCGGCCCCATGGTCCAGCAGGTCGGCGCCGATCCGGCCACGGTACCACTCGTGGAAATGCTGCATGCCGTCTTCCATCGGGCTCTGGTAGGGGCCTTGTTCGTTGACGCCACGCTGCATCAGGGCGTGACGACCGGCATCCATGCGCAGCGCGATTTCGTCGTCCTCGACGCAGGTCTCCATGTAGGCTGCCTGCTGCGCCTCGACGAACTCGCGCTCGAACGCGGCGATTTCCTCCGGGTAGTAGAACTCCACCACGTTGAGTGTCTTTTGCGGCCCGCGCGGATACAGCGTCGAGACGGTCAACACATGCGGATACCACTCGACCATGGTGTGCGGGTAGTACGCGAGCCAGATCGCGCCGTATTTCGGCGGTTTGCCGTCGCGATAACGCAGCAGGGTTTCCTGCCAACGCTCATAAACCGGACTGCCGGCCTTGCCCAGACGGTTGGCGACGCCAACCGTCTGCACGCAGTAGTGGCGGTCGAACTCCCAGCGCAGGTCCTCGCAGGTCACGAAGCTGCCCAGTCCCGGGTGGAACGGGCCGACATGGTAGTCCTCGAGATAGACCTCGATGAAGGTTTTCCAGTTGTAGTCGCACTCGTGCAGTTCGACCCGGTCGAGCACGTGATTGGAGAAGTCCAGGTCGCCGATCGGACCGAGCCGCGCAAGGTCGGCGGCCACGGATGCGCGAGGCGCAGCGCC
>JBFJZP010000517.1:0-2898 GCA_041622095.1 Burkholderiaceae bacterium
GCTTGCCCTTTAGCGACTCCGGCACCTCGCCGGCGACGATACGTTGGGCCAGGCCCTCGACGATCGCGGTCTTGCCGACACCGGGTTCACCGATCAGCACCGGGTTGTTCTTGGTACGGCGCTGCAGCACCTGGATCGCGCGGCGGATCTCGTCGTCGCGGCCGATCACCGGGTCGAGCTTGCCCATGCGGGCCCGTTCGGTCAGGTCGATACAGTATTTCTTCAGCGATTCGCGTTGGTCCTCGGCGTCCGCACTGTCGACATTCTGCCCGCCACGCACCGCCTCGATCGCCGCTTCCAGCGCCTTGCGGGTCAAGCCGTTCTCGCGCACCAGCTTGCCGATGTCGCCCTTGTTGTCGGTCAGCGCCAGCAGGAACAACTCGCCTGCCACATACTGGTCGCCGCGCTTGATCGACTCCTTCTCCGCCGCCTGCAACAGCGTGACCATGTCGCGCCCGACCTGCACCTGCTCCTGGCCCTGGACCTGCGGCAGGCGTTTCATCGCGGCCTCGGCACCGGCCAGCAGGCCGGGCACGTTGGCACCGGTGCGTTGCAGCAACGCCTTCGGGCCGTCTTCCTGGCGCAGCATGGCCACCAGCACATGGGCCGGCTCGATATAGGCATGGTCGTTGCCCAGCGCGAGGGTCTGGGCCTCGGCCAGGGCTTCCTGGAACTTGGTCGTGAGTTTGTCGATACGCATGGGGAATCCTTTGGAATACTGCCCCACAGCTTAGGCATTTCCATGCGTTTTCAAGACCCGGACCGGCACAAACACTGACCTGGATCAAGTCCCGGCCGCGGGTCGGGCGCAGCCCGGCCGACGCATGGACCCGGATGTCAGGTCTTGACGGCGTCGAGCGAGAAGCCGGCGATACGCTTGTAGTGCTCGGATATCTCGCGCAACTCGGCCTGGCTGATCACATCGTCGATATGCCGGAACGGCTTGTCGCCGGCGAGTTCGTCGACCCGGATGTTGATGAAGTCCGGTGGCAAGGCCCGATTGGTCTGCACGATACGCGCCGTGGTCTCGCGCCGCAGATCCTCGTAGGCTTGCAACGCAGCCACCGGATCGGCCTGTCGAGCCAGTTGGTCGGCCAGCACCCGGCCGTCGATCAAGGCCTGCGCGCTGCCGTTGGAGCCGCGCGGATACATCGGATGCGCCGCATCACCCATCAACGTGAGCCGGCCGAAGGTCCATTGCGCGACCGGGTCCTTGTCGACCATCGGGTATTGCAATACCTGGTCGGCGTTGCGGATCAGGCCGGGTACGTCGAGCCAGTCGAATTTCCAGTCGGCGAAGATGCCGATGAAGTCCTCGACCTTGCCGCCGCTGTTCCAGTCGTTCATCGCCTGGTCGTCGCCTTCGATCTCGGCCATCCAGTTGACCAGTTGCCGGCCCTGCGCGTCGATGTTGTCGACGATCGGATAGATCACCATCTTGCCGGTCTTGATCGAACCCACCCGCATATAGCTCTTGCCGGTCAGGATCGGAGCATGCCGGGTCACACCGCGCCAGGTGTTGATTCCGGCAAAAGCCAGCTTCTCCTGCGGGTAATACTGCCGGCGCAGCGCCGAGTGAATGCCGTCACAGGCCACCACCACATCGCAGTGCACCGACGCCAGTGGCGCGCCGTCGCTGCTGCGCACGAACCCGAGCCGCGCAGCTTGCCCATCCTGCTCGATGCCGGTGCAGCGGTGATCGGTATGGATACGCTGCGCACCCAGGCGCCGGCAGGCGGCATCGAACAGGATCCGGTGCAGCTTGCCACGATGGATGCCGATCTCCGGCAACGGGTAACCCGCATGGCGCCCGCGTGGTTCGCGGTAGATGAACTGGCCAAAACGGTTGAAAAACACACTTTCCAGGTTCTCGATGCCGGCGGCTTCGAGCGCCTCCTGCAGGCCGAGTGCGGCCAATTCCCGCATGCCGTGCGGCAGCAGCGTGATGCCGACGCCCAGCTCGCGTACCTGCGGCACACTTTCGTAGACATCGCAGGTCAGGCCACGCTGGTGCAGGGCCAGCGCAAGACCCAGACCGGCAATCCCGCCCCCAACGATGGCGATGCGCGGTGCGGGCTGGTCGCGGTGTTGTTCCATCGGTTGCGCCCCCGCCTTCACTCGGCCGTGATGCCGTTGCGCTTGATCACCGCGCCCCAGCGCGGATAGTCCTTGTTCGACAGGGCTGCCAGGTCTTCCGGTGTCGATGCAGCCGCGTCCATGCCGGCCTTGCCCAGCACCTCGCGCACTTCGGGCAACTTCAGGATCGCGGAGATTTCGCTGTTCAGGCGGCTGACCACCGCCGCCGGGG
Organism: Burkholderiaceae bacterium; assembly: GCA_041622095.1. Taxonomy (GTDB): domain Bacteria; phylum Pseudomonadota; class Gammaproteobacteria; order Burkholderiales; family Burkholderiaceae_C; genus CAISIP01. The sequence goes on from JBFJZP010000517.1 coordinate 2,309, forward strand.
TCCTCGCCGGCGCGAAAAACGCATACCAGAGGTCGACATCCACGCCCTTGACACCCAGTTCCTCGAAGGTGGCCACTGTCGGGGCGACCGGGTGGCGTTTCGGGCTGCCGACTGCCAGCGCAGTCAACTTGCCTGCTGCAACGAAACTCTGCGCCACATGGACCGGCAGGAAGCCGACCATGATCTCGCCGGACAGGATGTCCTGCGTGTAACCGGCGGATCCGCGGTACGGCACATGCAGCATGAAGAGGCCGGTCTGGGCCTTGAACAACTCCATCGCCATATGGTGCGGCGTACCCACGCCGGGCGAGCCGAAGGTGACCGAGCCGGGCTTGGCCTTGGACCGCGCGATCAGCTCGGCCATCGACTGGATGCCGGTCTTCGGGTTGGCCACCAGCATCAAGCTGCCCCATGCAGCCAGCGAGACCGGCGCGAAGTCCTTGATCGGATCGAAGGGCACGTTCTTGTACAGCTGCGACGCCATCAACATGGTGTTGGCGCCCATCAGCACGGTGTAGCCGTCCGGCGCGGCCTTGGCGACGTTGTCCGCGCCGATGTTGCCGCTGGCACCCGGCGTGTTCTGCACCACC
>JBFJZP010000518.1:0-2896 GCA_041622095.1 Burkholderiaceae bacterium
CAGTGGAACTGCGCCAGCAGCCAACCGCCGACCAGGATCATGATGGTGCGCAACACGATCGCGCCGATGATGCCGATCATCAGCACCCGCTTCTGGTACTGCGGCGGAACCGCGAAGTAGGTGAAGATCATCAGGAAGACGAAGATGTTGTCGACCGCCAGTGACTTCTCGATCAGGTAACCGGTCAGGAACTCCAGCGACTTGGTGTTGGCCATCTCCACCGAGCCGGTCTCGCCGCGCACCGCCCACCACAGCAGGCCGTTGAACATGAAGCTCAGCGCGATCCACACCATGGACCAGTTCAAGGCCTCCTTGACGCCGATGGCATGGGCGCCCTGCTTGCGCAGCACGACGAAATCAACGAAAAGCGACACCAGAACGATGGCGACAAAAGTGGCCCATAGCCACAGCGGGGCGACAGTCAACATGACAAGACCTCAAGGTAAAAGTGATGAACTTTTCCGAAGGTCTTGCGGGAGAGCGCCTGATGCGGCACCTCAGCATGTTCCGGTCGCGCCACCGTGCAGGACGATGGACACAACGTATTGACGAAACATGCAACCTGTCGCGTTGCGTCGACAGGGCTGCTACTCCCCTTGCGGAAGGGCCGGATTATGGCCGTGGGTCGATTTCCCCTCAAGCACTGGGCAATTGACCGGATCGTGGCAGCGCGGTTGAGCCCCGATGCCTTGCCCACCGGGCGGGCCTGGCAGCAACTAGCCGTCGCGGCGACCTTGCGAGGCGATCAGGACCTGCCGGAATACCGACGCCATGTCATCGATGGCGGGCGCCGCGCCTTGCACGCTGATCGCAATCAGGCGCGGGCGGGGTCCACTTGCACTCAGGCGACTCCAGCCTTGCGCGGCCCGGACCGCGAGCCGCGAGTCGATGCTCGTGTCGCCAAGGCCATATCCGTGATAGACATGCACGGGTGGGTCCTTCCTGCGCTTTTGCCAGTGCGTGTGCGTCAGGCTCAGGCACGGCGACTCCAGGCAGCTGATTTCCTTTTGCGTTCGCAGATCACGCCAGTCCTCGGTGTCGCCGGGTGCCAGTTGCGCCACCGAGAGCCGCGCGTGCGCGGCCAGCGTCTCGATGATCCGTACCTGTATCTCCCGGCCGTCGCGGCGATAGGTTGCGGTCAGGGACTCCGCATCGCCTTTCGCATCGACCACCCAGCCGGCTGCTGGCGTGGCCAGTGTCCATCCCTGCACCGTCATCGGCAACTGCGTGGCCTGGGCTGGGCGCGGAGCCCTTGCGGCATCCGACGGCACCCATGCCGCAATGCCGGCGACGACCAGCACCACCAGCCCGGCGGCGACCGGTGTAGCGGACATGGCGGGTGTCTGGCCTGGAGCCGCCGGGTCCTTCGGCGCCACCGGAGCATGATCGGGCGCCAGCCTGGCCAGCACCAGAAAGAACACGGCTATCGCGATGATCAACGCGATCCACTGGATGTTGCCATGGGCGGTAAGCGGCATCTGGGACCCTTCACGCCAATCGATCCAGACGATGGCGTTGACACGGATCACGTTGGACAGGAATCCCAGTGCAGCGCCGAACAGCGCCAGCGCCATGATCTTGTATATCGACCGGAACAGCATCAGGCCGAAGCAGTAGCCCATAAAAAGCAGCAAGTTGACATAGGGCAGCCCGGAGCAGGCGTCGACGACGACGTAATGGTTGGTTCCGACCGACAGCGAGAAGCCATTGATATGGTGGGGCAGATCGGCCAGCGACGTGAACAGGCCGATCGACTGGAGTGTCAACAGGCGTAGCACGGGTTGCAGCACATCCCCGCTGGGGACCATCAGGAACAGCAGCGCCAGAATCGGAAACAGCCGCCAGTAGGGCCTCCAGCCCAGTGCACACATGGCCACGCCGTGCAAGGCCAGTACGAAGGCAAACTGGGTGCCGACGTTGATGTGCATCAGTGTCGAGATTCCCCACAAGATCGCCGCGACCAGCGCAACCGCGATGCCGGTGGAGCCGGGGCGCGGGCGGCTGGCCAGGATGTCGTCCCGAAAGTGCCATCCCAGCAGGAAGACGACCATCGGAAGCACCAGCCAGCCATGGCGGTAGGCTTCATTGCCCTGCCACAGGGCCGTCAACTGCAGCAGGGTCGGCCATGCCACCAGCAGCACCAGCGCACAACCTACCGCCGTGCCGGCGAGCGCGCTCTTCCATTCCGCGGTCAACGGCACCGTATCCCGATCGGCATCCGCAGCCTTGGTAGTCGCGCCTTCTGCGGCCCGGTACTGGCGATCGAAATCAGGATTGCCGGCGCGAAAGAGAAACGGCTGCAACAGGATCCGCCACAACGCGGTGTCCTGCGGCCGATTGAAATACCCCAGTCCGACGCTGCGAACCGGATGTGTATCCGGGTCCCGGTAGCTGCCGAACAGGCGATCCCAGATGGTCAGAACCATGCCGTAGTTGCTGTCCGTCTGGGCCTGGATCGCGGAGTGGTGCACACCATGCACGGCAGGGGTGACGATGATCAACCTGAGCCGGCGGTCGATCCCGGCAGGCAGCCGGAAGTTGGCGTGTGCCAACAATGCCAAAGCTGCCGCAACCAGCAGGTAAGTCGCCACTGCCATCGCTGGTGGTCCCAGCACCGCCACCAGGCTGAAGCTCATTGACGCGCTCAACAAACCCTCCAGAGGATGGTGGCGCTGGGACGTCGTGACGTCGACCTGCGTGTCGCTGTGATGCACCAGATGCGCACGCCACAACACGGGCGCCCGATGGAACAGGCGATGAGACAGATAACTCCAGGCATCGAGCAGCAGGAAGGTCAGAACGAACTGCAACGGAAATGGAGCGCCGAGGCTGGACATCAGGCCCGAAGGCTGGCTCGCGGCGAAAGCCACGATTCCGACGGGTATGGCGATACCCA
>JBFJZP010000519.1:0-2892 GCA_041622095.1 Burkholderiaceae bacterium
CCTCGACAGACCAGTTGCCAAAGAACGCAGCCAAGGCCTGCGGCACCATCGGGCCGCGCCCGGACGCATGGCTGACCCGGCTCCAGAATCGCCGCAGCGCCTCGCGTGCCCCCTGGCGGCCACCGGCCATCAGCCCGTCGGCCAGCACCACCGCATTCATTGCCCCGGCGCTGGTGCCGCTGATGGCGTCGATCTCGATGCGCTCGTCTTCGAGCAACCGGTCCAGCACGCCCCAGGTGAACGCACCATGCGCGCCGCCACCCTGCAGCGCAAGGTCGATACGTCGGATGCGGCGTGATCTCATGCTGCTAGGTTAACGCAGGCGAAGGCGCCAAAAGGGCAGTCCGGGATGCGGCTGGTCATTTGGATCCGCCGATTCCATTGTCTTGTCTTGTCTTGTCTTGTCTTCAAGAAAATGGTGTCAACCCGCTTCAGGACGGGTTACCGACAAAGAAAAAGCCGGCCATAAGGCCGGCTTTTTCAGCTGCGAAGCAGACTTCAGTAGCTCTTGCGACCACCGCCGCCATAACCACCACCGCCGCCGCCGCCACCACCGAAACCGCCGGAGCGTGGCTCCATCGGGCGGGCTTCATTGACCACCATGTCACGGCCATCGACCGACTTGCCGTTCATGCCGCTGATGGCCGACTGGGCTTCCGCCTCGCTCGACATCTCGACAAAGCCGAAGCCCTTGGAGCGGCCGCTGTCGCGGTCCATCATGACCTTGGCGGACGAAACCGTGCCAAAGTCAGAGAAGTTCTGGTTCAGGGATTGGTCATCTACCGAATAGGAGAGGTTGCCAACGTAAAGTTTTTTGCCCATTTTGGGATCTTTCAAAATGCGACCGCGGTTTCGATGAACCGCGCGACGCGGGGGAATGACGGTCTTGTCTAGGAAACCATCAATGGAACTGGCGCGAGGTCACAGCCAGTGATACGGGATGACCGGGTTTGCGTGAGCCGGAAAAAAAAATCCGGTCCATTTGTCCTGATCAGTGGTTCGGTCGGGGAGGAAAAATTGCGACCGGGTATAGCTCGCCACTTGGGGAGTTTGACGACCGGAAGAGCCGGATCAACCGGCTAAAAGGTGCGGGTGCGACGCATGACGCACCACTGGCCCTGCCAGACTACAGATGCTGCAAAGGTAAGCAAGTTGCAACAATCGGCGGATTTTACACCTGTTCAAGGAATGACCGCCTGCAGCGGCAGCCGACCACTTCAATAGCAGGGATACCGGCGAAGATCGGGGCACCGGGGTTTCGCGCCCGCGCAGCAACACGGTATGGCCCTGCGCGAGCAGCAGCCCTGCGGTCGCCAGGCCGATGCCGTCGGTCGCGCCGGTGATGCGGATGGTCTTGCGCTTGGCGGGCTCCTCGTCAGCGGGAGAAGCCCGGCAATGTGCGTGACGCCGTCAAGGACGTCCGTCGCCGCCCTTTAGAACAGGCCGGCGACCAGCCAGAGCGCGGTGCCGCTCATCATCAACGCCACCAGGCCGTCGAGCACGCGCCAGACATGCAGCGAATGCAGGCGACGGCCGAGCCAGAACGTGGCCGCGCCGAGCGCCAGGAACCAGAGCATCGAGCCGGTCGCAGCGCCCAGGCCGAATACCGCGTTGTCTGCGCCATACGCCAGCGACGCAGTGCCGATCAGTACCGCAGTGTCGATCCAGGCATGCGGATTGAGCCAGGTGAAGGCCAGTGCGGACAACACCGCCTGGCGCCGCGACATCGGCTGTCCGTCCTGGCCGGCCGATGCAGTGGCTGCGTCAGTGGATGGGTCCGCAGTTCCGGCGGGATGCAGGAAACGCTGGAACGCCTGCCAGCCGTACCAGGCCAGGAACAGCGCGCCGGCACCGATCATCGCGCCGTGCAATTTGTCGGACAGGCCACCGAACTGCGCCAGCCCGAGCACACCCAGGCCGATCAGCACCACGTCGGAGACGATGCATACCGCAATCGTCAGCCAGACATGCTGGCGCCGCAGCCCCATGCGCAACACATGGGCGTTCTGCGGGCCGATCGCCATGATCAGCGACAGGCTGAGTACCAGGCCGGAGGAGAAAGCGGGGAAGGCGAGTGACATGGGAGGCATCCAGGATGTGGGTCGGCGGGGGTGCCGGCTCGGCGCACTGAATGCACCACCTGATCGGGAACCCCTGCATGGCCGCCAGTGTCGCTCGAACACCGATCGAAATAAACACAACTAAACTAAACTTTGATCACTTGAATTTTCTTTAACACAATCATGCTCGACGCCCGACAACTCGATGCCCTCGCCGCTGTCGTCGAACACGGCGGCTTCGGCCCGGCAGCCCGGGCCTTGTCATTGACGCTGCCTGCGGTCTCGCTGCGCATCAAGGCGCTCGAGGACCTGCTCGGCCAGCGCCTGCTGGTGCGGGGCAAATCCGTGCGCGCCACCGCCGCCGGGCAGGCCCTGCTCGCCCATGTCAAGCAGGTGCGCATGATGGAGTCCGACCTGCTGGGCACGCTGCAAGGCGGCGCCCCGGGCAAGGCCGGCGCTGCGCGTTGGCAAAGCCTGAGCGTGGCCATCAACGCCGACTCGGTGGCAAGCTGGTTTCTGCCCGGCGTCGCGCCAATGCTGCAAAAGCACCACCTGCTGCTCGAAATCGTCATCGACGACCAGGACCACACCCACGATGCCTTGAAGAGCGGGGACGTGGTCGGCTGCGTCACCACCCTGGCCGAGGCGATGCGCGGCTGTGTCGCCGAGCCGCTGGGCGTGATGCGTTACTGCTGCGTCGCGTCGGCCGCGATGGCGCAGCGTTGCCGCACCCCGAGCGGCGCGGTATCGGCGCACCGGTTGCTGGCGCAGCCGGCAATCATCTTCAACCGCAAGGACGCATTGCAGGACGCCTTCCTGCATCACCACTTCG